>DUUN01000765.1 GCA_012841535.1 Gallicola sp.
GGTTTTTCTAAAGTCTCAATAATTATAATAGACTTTAGTTCTATATTAAGGAAAAATATTAAAAAAATATTGAGATAGTTTACTTTAAACAAAAACAAGTTTTATAATCATTTCATTAAACTACAAATGAAAAAAACTATTGATATAATAACATCATTATTTGTCTTTGTAGTTATGATGGATCCAGCTGATAATATTTTAAAGTTAAAAATTCCACTTTTCATACTTCTTTTTTTGTTATTATTATTTAAACACAAATATATTTCAGCAACAGCGGTAAGAATAATTATTATTATTTATTCTATATGTTTAATTACAAACGTGCTTGGTCTTTTAAGAGGAATAGATACGGATGTTAATTTTGCTTTAAGTATTTATAAAGGATTTTTGATGATTTTATTATTGTTATGGACTAATGAAATTAAAATAATTCAGTACTTAAATTTTCCGACAGTATTGATTTCATTCATAGTAGTTTTGATATTCATATTTATGAAGTTTTTCCCTGAAATTAATAATTTAACATATCTTTACGTTGACAACTATGATTTGCCTATTAAAATTGCAAACAGAACATTTATTGGTGTAGATTTGCTGTCTGTTTTTTATAAAACTTCCCCGTTGTGTATATTTGTTGCGGGAGTATACTTACAAAAACTTATGAAAAATGAGGGAAACAGATTTACCAATTTCTTTATGTATACTTGTGCAATCTCCGTTTTAATTATAAGTGGAACTAGAATGAATATACTCTCAGCTTTTGTAATTACTGGTTTTATAATAATTATGAAAACATGGAACTCACATTATGGAAAATTTATAGCTGGAATAATATCTTTCGTTGGCTTTATTGCTATTTTGATTATAATTAATATGTTAATTAATGATAGGGGAGAACATTCATTAGAAATCAAACAAACACTATCGCTAGCTTTTCAACAACAAGTTTTCAAAGACCCTCTGCTTCTTCTTATAGGTGAAGGTCCTGGCGCTACTTTTGACTCTTTAGGTATTAGAGGAAAAAACGAAGTAATATCAGAATTGACATACTTGGATTTAATACGCTGGTTTGGAGTTCCATTTACTGTTATTATTATATTAATTTATTTGTATCCTGTCGCGAGGATATACAAAAAGCGCAAGAAATTAAATTTAAGTTCAGTTTTAACTATTTCTTATTTTCTATATTTGTTAATAGCTGGCACAAATCCAATACTTATTTCATCAACTGGAATGTTGGCTTTATTAATAATGTATACTTATGCTTTTAATCCAACATATGAATCAAAGGAGAGCATTGTAATTGAATAATGTTTCTGAAATTTTTTAAGTGTCATGAATCAAATTGATATTTTACTTTCTACATATAATGGGGAAAAATATTTAGAAGAGCTTTTAAACTCAATTTTAAATCAAACAGTAGATATATGGCGCCTTTTAATAAGAGATGATGGTTCAATTGATAACACAAGTAATATTATTAATAATTACATTAAAAGTTATCCTAATAAAATTTCTTTAATTAATAGCACAGAAAATGTTGGTGTCGTAAAAAGTTTTAATAAACTTTTAGAGAATTCAACTGCACCTTATATTATGTTTTGTGATCAAGACGATGTTTGGTTGCCATTCAAAATTGAGAATACTTTCACAAAAATGTTAGAGAATGAAATCAAATATCCCAATAAACCAATACTTGTTCATACTGATCTTTGTGTTGTTGATCACAAACTAAAAACTATAGCAGATTCTTTTTGGTATTATTCAAGAATAAAGCCTGAATTTTTGGTTACATTTAATTATCTTGCAGTTCATAATGCTGCTACTGGTTGTACTATCATGATAAATGATAAAGCAAGAACAGTTATACCCTCTGTAACTGAAAATACTGTTATGCATGATACATGGTATTCTCTAAATGTTGCTAATAAAGCGGGTGTTATTTCTTATGTAAAAAAACCTACTATCTTGTACAGACAACATGGAAATAATGTTTTAGGTGCAAAGAATCAAGTTAAATATTATTTGAAAAATAAAATTCGCTCGTTGAAGGAAGTATTAGCAATGAATATTAAGCAGTTTAAAATGGTTAATGAAATAAGATCATTTCCGATATATAAATATTTTTATTATAAACTAGCATATCTAATTAAAAGTAGAATATGATTTCGATTTGCATCGCAACTTACAATGGCGAAAAATTTATTAAAGAGCAATTAGATTCAATACTTTGCCAAATAAAAGATGATGATGAAATAATTATTTCAGATGATTCATCAACAGATGATACTGTAAGTATTATTAAATCATATGATGACGATAGAATTAAGTTGTTGGAAAATCAAACTTTCTATTCTCCAACATTTAATTTCGAAAATGCATTAAAGGTAGCTCAAGGTGATTATATATTCTTATGCGATCAAGATGATGTTTGGGTAGAAGATAAAATACAAAAAATGATTCCATATCTTGAAAAATATGATTTAGTAGTATCTGATTGCAAGGTCGTTGATGAACATTTAAACATAATAAATGAATCTTATTTTGAGCTAATTAAATCATCACCTGGTTTCATAAAGAATTTTATAAGAAATGGATATTTAGGTTGTTGTATGTCGTTTAAAAAAGAAATATTAACTTATGTTCTACCTTTTCCTAAAAGTATAGTTATGCATGATATTTGGATTGGTCTTTGGGTAGAGTTGTATGGGAGTACAATTTTTATAGATAAACAGCTGATTCTTTTCAGAAGACATAGTCAAAACACTACAGATAGTGCTGGGAAAAGTAAAAATACTTTTATAGTGAAAATTAAGTATAGGATTGTCTTATTAATAGAATTAATCAAAAGAGGAGGCAAAAAGAGATCGATTAATTAAAAAGTTAATTAGTCCATATTAGATAAATTTAAATATGTATAAATAGGGTTTGCTGAATAATTGGCATTTGTGTTGTATATCAGTAAATTAGTTGGTAAAAAATTTGCATAACTGCAAGAAATTGAGTATTTTTACTTCATAAACCTTGCATTTCATGATACGATACAAGA
>DUUN01000637.1 GCA_012841535.1 Gallicola sp.
AACAGTCTGCTTTGTAACATTAATATTTTTATTTAACTAGCTTTTCACTACTTTAAAATTAAAATAACTACTTCCCTAACACAGCTTGCCTTTTTTGAAAGCTGTCTAGGTCAAAAGCAACCTCTTTCCCAAGAGCTTCGCCATTGGTTGAAACTGTCTGCTCTACTATTGTTTTAATTATGCCAACAATCTATATTTTCATATATTAAAAATCTTTATCATTTGAATTTCTTTAAAAGATCTTCCTAAATATTCATATTCTATTTCTTTCATTTCTTTAAATCCTAGGGATTTAAACATTTTCTGTGCAGGTATATTATTTAAATCTATAGATATGTGTAATTTATTTTCACCTACATTCTTTTTAAAATACTCCAGAAATTTAATTGCAGCTTCTTTTCCATAGCCCTTTCCCTGATATCTATAATCAATCATAAATCTACTCAATGACCAGCCTTGAATATCCTTATCATAATCATATAACAGGTAACCTATCATATTTTCCTCACTATATATTCCAAGAATATTAAGTTCATCTTCATATGCTGACTCTACTAAAGATTGAGCACTACTTGCTACAAAATTCTCTTGATTACTATCTAATTTTAATAAAAAACAGTCCATATAATTTTTTTTGTTTATTTTCCTAAATTCCATGTTTTTCTCCCTTTTGACCTACATCAGCTTGCCTTTTTTAAAAGCTATCTAGGTCAATAAAATATTGAGTTTTCAAATTTATGTTAAGTGCTTTGGAGAATCGCCAATGGATTCTTCCAATTTCTTCTTAGAATTATCTATAATTCTATTTGCAAATTCTTCTATTTTATTAATAATCCACATATTTGCAGTACTATTATCCTCATAATTAGCTTCTGCAAACATGTCTACCCTACCATCTTTCCTTAAATTTTCCACTTGCCTAAATGCTTCTTTATTTCCCTTAGGATAAACTGCAAAAGTTGCACCACCATTTTTCTTCATTAAGGAAAAAGCTGGCACATCACTGGGACCATCTGCAATATAAATCATATTTTTAAATTGAATTCTTCGCAGTTCCTCCGGCATTTTAGAATTTACATCAATGTTATCTACAAGTCCTACACCTTTGTTTATTTCAAAAAGGGCCCTGGTTTTTGTAGTGTTGTCTAAGGTATAGCCTATTTCAGCCAAAACATTATTTTTTTCTATAATTTCACAACCCCAAATCCCCTTAGTATATTTCATAAGACTACAGCCTTTAACTATTTCCTTAAAACCTGTACTTATAATATAGTTCTCTATGGAAATGCCATATTCTTTCCAAATTGAATTTTCTTTTAAATTTGGTAAATTAACAATTTCTTTAAAAAAGTTTTCTACACCAGGATAAAAATCAAGTCTTTCCCCTAATTTTCTTAATTTCTCATTATTTAAACCGGCAAATTTCCCACCATTTTGGGATTCCCTAATAAATTTATTTAAATAAATAGTTTCCCTATTAACATTAACTCCCTGTTGCTTATAAATTTCATCTGGCATTTTATTTACTTCATTCCAAAAATCCTTACTGTTAACTCCATATTCCTTAAAGATTGGCTCCTGCATATAGCCATCTACTAGAGTTTTATCAAAATCCCATATTACCGCTATTATATTAGACATATTCACCTCCAAGTAAAATAAATACCTTAATTTTCCTTCTACCTATATTATTATAATATTTTTTCATAGAGTATATTGTTTAACCAAATTCCATTTATTAAAATGTACTCTTCATAAATACCAACTTTCCTAAATCCATTTTTCTCCAATATCCTTTGAGATGGAATATTTTCTAAAGAAGTTCCTGCTTCTAGTCTATGTAGTTTATGGTTTTTCCTTGCCTGCTCTACTACTAAAGAAACTCCTTTAGTCCCATAGCCCCTTCCCTGAACATCTTTTCCTAAACGGTAGCCAAGTTCACCCTTGTTTAATGGTCCTCTAATTATTTGTGAAATATTTATTCTTCCAATTACATCATAACTATCTATTAGCAAATAATAATAACCTTGGTCTTTTATTTGTTCATCTATTAGGTTATAGGATAACTCTAAAAATTTTTCATATTTATAATACTCTTCTTTTCTTGGAAGTCCAATTTCTTCAAAATATTTTCTATTATCCACTTCAAACTTATAAAGTTTCCCCAAATTATTTCGATTTATTAACTCTATATGCATAATCTTCCTCTTATTTAAATTTAAGTCTACTATCCTTGTTAAAATTTTTCCTACTAGGATTTCCTTCACATCTATAAATTTCTTTTCTCCCTATATCATAAATTGAAGACCAAATTGTATCCATTCCTAATTTTCTATTATATTGGCATAAAAATCCTCTATTACCCTTTAATAAATCTACTAAATCATCTAATTTATATTTTCCATAATCCTGATTATTTAAAGTTTCATATCTTCTATGAGAAAATATGTCATCTACTGTACTATACTTATATTCTCTCATATTTTCACTAATAAAGTGATTAATCCTGTATAAGGCCATGTCCTTGCCTTCGTTAAATACAATGTAGCTATTCTTTGGATTTGATTCTATTAAGGCAAGTTTACCATATTTGTCAGCAATTATAAGGTTCTGGGAAGAACCTAAAGGAATTCTTTCCATAAAAGCTATGGCCTCTTCAACGGTTTTACATTTTTCCAATATATACCTAATAATAAAACCTGCATTAAATCCGTAATCCTTTACAGTTGGATAGACAAAGGTAAGGCCACAAGAAAGACCATACTCATTTATTCCATCTTCCATTTGAATCATGGCAGTTGTATTTCCTATAAATGAATATCCGTCTTTTAAATTATAAAAGGCACTGTCTGTAAGTTTTTCCAAGGCAATATTAAAATCCGAATTTCTCGCTAAAATTATTTCATTTTCATTTTTTATTCCAATTATTGAACAAAAGTTTTCATAGGTAAAAATATACATGGCTGTTAAAAATGAAAATACCTTAATAAATTCTTCCCTTAATCCCTTAGAAAATCCATCTATTTCTTCAACTATTTCCAGATAAAATCTCTCATAATATTTAAAAACCTTTTTCCCATAGTTTATTTTTTCATTATTTACTCTTTTCTCTAGCTTTAAATCTACCTTGTTTTCATATAGTCTTTGGCCATATTTAAAACCTGCTTCATAATGATTTCCCTTCCATCTTGAATGATACATATAATCACCTCTTATTCATTGTCTTTTAATAAAAAATTTATGTCAATGAACAATTAAAAAAGCCGGTATAAATACCGACTATTTTCTATATGTTTTCAAAGGGTTTTATTATTCTCTCTATTAAAGTAATCAACTAAATATTTCTATAATTTACAACGATAAACAAGACGTTTTTTTCCATCAATTGTACAGGTAAATAGGGTTAAATCCCATTCTCCTTCATCTATTTTTTCTAAATCATATTCATCAATAGTCTCTGTTTTACTTATGGTGTAGATATAATTCATTCCCCCAGTATCCTTAAACAAAACTTGATCTCCTATGGAAAGAGAAAATAATTTTCCGAACTGACTTTTATAATCATGTCCTGCAATTATAAGTGAATTTTCTTTTACTGACCCTTTATAGCGACAAGGCGTTATTTTAGATAGTTTATCATCCCATTCCTTCATTACAGGTAGTTGAGTATTTAATGAAGGAAATTTTATTATTCCAATATAGTATTTACCATTGATTTCTATTGTGTTAATTTCTTCATCTTCTATTTCTCCATTTTTTAAGTCAATTTCTTCCTCTAGCTGTAATTTTACTTTATTAGCTTCATAATCAGCTTTTGAATCCATCCAAATATTATATGCTAAAAGAACAATCGATAAAAAAATAAAAATTATACCTATTGTTATAAAGGAAAAGTAAATTTTTTTAATTCTCATATTATTTTTTATCTCTACTTCTTAAAAATAGACCTACACCTAGAAACACCATTCCCAATCCTGCTAATATTGGAATTGGCCATTTAAGTAAACCGGTCTTTGGTAAGTTTTCTCTTTCAATTGGTTTAGTTGAGTCTTCTGGGTTTGTTGATGAATTAGGTTTAGTTGAGTCTGTTGATTCTGTTGATTCTTTAGGTTTCGTAGGTTTATTTGGATTTGTTGGTTCCGTCGGTTTTTCAGGTCTATAGTTATTTGTAATAATAAAAATATTTTCATTTTTGACTATAGTAACAGTGTATCCACTCTTAATATTTCTTTCTACTACTTGATAGCTACTTCCCCTTTCACCTTCCCAAGAATAAGTCCAATTGTTTTCTTCTGAAAGAATCACCGTCTTATAATATTTATTATCTTTTAAAATTTCAACCTTAATTTCTTTAGGTCTTTCCTTTTCACTGCCATAATCATTCCATTTTTTTACGACTTTATATTCCGGTGGCTCATTATTATCATTTTTTTCCATTTTAGGTTTAATAAGTAGATTGTATTTCCAATTATTATTTTCGTCTAAATTTGGTATAGATATTAAGAAAGGTGCAAACTTATATGTACTTTCTCCTATTTTAAAATCTTTTGAAATAACTAAATATAAACCTAGGTCTAAATTAGAAAACCTTAGTAAACCATTTTCGTCGGTTTTTCCTAATAAACTTTCTTTAATATTATCAGCCGAAATATAGGCCGCTAATGTTTGTGCAGTTGCATTCCATTTAGATGAACTATCTATTTCATTTAAGTCTATTGGGTAGTCTTTAAATTCATCTGTAATTTTAAATTTAGCATCTTCTCCTATATTAGCAATTTTATAAATGAAAACACTAACATTTCCCAATTTTTCTCCCTTATAATCGAAGTCTAAGGTCAGTGAACCTTTATTATTTAAATCAATATTATTAGCAGTGTAAATGGTTTTTGGCAATAGAAATATTATTAACAAAAAAATTATTATAAATTTTCTTAAAAATAGATTTTTGGTTTTCATAATTTATTCATCATCCTTTCCAATGCCAAATTTTTCAATTATTTTTCTATTTTTATGTTTTTTTGACTGTAAATATACTAATATTAAAAATATACCAACTATAGGAATTGCAATAACTATGGCTACTAAAAATGAGTTTATTTCTATAGCATCTGCTGTTATTCTCAGTTGTTCATTACTTTCTACTCTAGTTCCCCTTACTAAAAGACGGTGGGTATTAACTGCATAGGGTGTACAAGTTACTAGCGTAACATAATCTTCATTAGGACTAATTTTTAACAATTCAAGATTATTAGGTTCTACAATATTTATACTATCTACCTGATAGTTTAAATTATTTTTTAAAACGGTAATCGTAAATTCATCACCTATTTCCATTTTATCTAAATCTGTAAACAATTTAGCTGAGGGCAAACCTCTATGGGCTGTAATTACTGCATGACTTCCCTTGCCACCTACTGGCAGAGAAGTTCCCTCTAAATGTCCGGCTGCAACAGTTAGTAGCTTCTCTTCTGTACCATGGTAAATAGGAAGTTGAACTCCTAGCTTTTTTATTGTTATATAGCCCATAACCTTATTATGACTTGGATTTAAAAGAGATAAGTATTCTTTGTTTTTAGATTCTCCATTATATAGTTTCTGTTCTTTTTCCAATAATTCTCTATTGTAGGATTTAGCATCTTCCAGTAGCACCTTGTGTTCATCTTTAGACAAGTTTGCTAATGCTTCCTCATACTCTGCTATTACCTTACTTTGATTAAATGAGTTAATATAATTACTTATTGCAGGATAAAAAAATATGAAGAAACCTATGAAGAAAATAATTATTAAAATAATTGTTGATAAATTTTTTTTCATAAGTCCCCTCATCTACTTTTTATTAATTATTATTTCTTAGATACTCGCTTCTTTGTAATAAAAAGCACAACTGCCCCTACCATTAAAATACCTCCAACTATGTAAAATATAGTAGTACCTCTGCCTCCTGTTGAAGGAAGGGTTGGTCCGGAATTATTCTCTATTTCTATTGAAACCATACCTTCATCTACACTACCAGTTTGAGTATGGTCACCAATTACTATAACTAAGTCGCTTAAAGCATCTTCCGGTATACCTGACCAATTGTCTCCATTATTAGTTGTAGCTTTAATTTCAAATTCAATAGGTTCTTTTAATTTATTATATCCACCGGGTGCTTTTATCTCTTCCAGGTAATAAATACCATCATCTAAACCTACAATATTAAATTTCCCACCTGCGTCAGATACTATTGCACTTGCATCGTCTTTATTTTCTGTCCAACTATTTATTCTGCAATCTTCATTAATTACAGCGTATTCAGTTTTGTTATTATCTTTTCTGTAAAGTACAAACTCCGCTTCTCCTAATGGGTCCTTGTTTTCCGTTCCACCATCAACTTTATTACCGTCTAATTCATAGGTGAATACTATAACTTTATCTTCCGGAGTCTTTCCTCTACCTACACTATTTGGATTATTTGAATACTCTAAATCAACTTTATTTTCATTTCCCGGAAGACCTATGACAGCATGGTTATTCAATGTAGCTGTAAAATCAACAACTATTTTACTATTTGATTTTACTTCAGTTAATTTTTTTAAATTTTCAAATTTAATAGTGAAACCGTCTACTTTTTCAGCACTGTCTTTATTAGTTAAGAATTCATATTTTGAAGGCTCAATTTCTTCACCATCTACTGTTACTTTAATTGACCCTTCATTTAATGTTAATCCTTCTGACATAGTATCTCTTATTATATATTCATAAATATCATAATCATCATAATTAATAGGTAGAGTTCCTGTAATTCTAAATGGAATTTCATCGCCAATGCTATAGTCAGCTATATCGTTATATTCTCCATTATATTTTTTATTTTCCTTTACCTTTTTCTCAATTCCGGGAATATCCGATTTTGGTTCTACTTGTACATCACCTACAATTTTAAGTATAAATCTAGTATAGGCATCATCTTTATTATCTAAAGACGTGTCCTTGTCTTTAACAAGATAGTAACCTGATTCTAAATTTGAAATTATATAACTGTTATTTATATAGTTACTGATTTTCGCTTTTTCACTGTTTAAATACTTACCGGCTATTTTAGCAAAAGCCTGTGCAAAATCACTATCGTCACCTATTTTATCTAAAACTTTTGCTACATCTGCTGCTGAATTTGCATTATTAAATTTTCCCTTTAAAATCTCCGGTAATTTGTCATTATCCTTTAAAGCTTTTAAAAATTCACTATCATTTATTCCAACACCCCAATCGATATTTGACAAACTGGTATTTCCTACTACATTAATAAATAAATCTCCGGAAAAAATTTGATATGCTTCATATACATGGTTAGGTGTTTCATTATTAATAGTAATACTAAAATCTCCGGCTGCAATAGCTGATGATGCAGGTAACAATGCAGCAAATATTATTAATACAGACATAAATCCAAATTTAAATCTCTTCATTATTTCACTTTCCTCTCTTCTTTTATTATTAATTCTTATAGTGAACTTTAAAATCAAATATTACTTCCTTTATTCTTACTATTTATTTTTAATATTCCAACAACTGATAAAATCATTAGCATAGTTCCTAAAATATATATTTTAAGTTTTCCTTCCCCACCTGTTGACGGAAGATTATAAGACGATATTTCATTTATAATTACTATTTCTCCTGTTATAATTCCATCGTTATTTAAATAAGTAATATTTGCTCCTGTATTTGTGATTTCTTCTACCCAATAATAATATGGATTGTTGTTTTTATCATATTTAGCAAGGCTTTCATTACTCCAAACCCAATTGTTATATTCACCTATTTCTATTTCCTCTACAAATTCCTTTTCACCTATAGGAATTGAAGTAGTTGGATTATTATAATCTTCAAATAATATTTTTGGTGTAGAATTTACACTATTGCCAATACATTCAACAGCTATGGTTTTATCTTCTGAAATACTGTTGCTATGAAAAACTTCTAAAGGAATTGGTGTTCCGTTTTCTTGTTTTACTTCAAATATTTCTCCATTTACCTTAAATTGAAGTCCCTTCCAAATATTACCTGTTAATTTAACAGTTAAGGAACTACCCCTAGCTACTGAAATTTCTTTTTCAACCTTAGGTTTTGAATTTATAGAAACCTTTACTGTACAACTATCTAAATCCTGTGCCTGTCTGTATAGTTTGGCTTTAATACTATCTACTATTGGTGGAATTTCATTGCCATTTTCATCTTTCCAATTTTTTTTAACTTCTAATTCATAATTTTCATTTGGAATATATATAACACCTTGGCTTCTAATAAATTTTATTTGATCTATAGAAATATTATTGAAAGCTCCCGCTCCCATTTCATTAATGGTTTCCTGCTCGGTTTTACCATCTTTCATCCAAATAAAATAATATGATTCTTTCATTAGCTGATATCCTTCAGGAGCCTTTGTCTCAACTAATTTGTATAATCTATTTTCCTCTAAAGACATACCATTTAAAAGATCTATTTCTATTTTCCCATCTTCACCGGTTATATAGTTTCCTCCTATAACATCCTTCCAACTCCATTTAGAATTATTATTAACATATTCAGTTAATTTAAATTCTGCACCGGGCAGAAGCTTTCCGTAATCATCATTATCTACTTTATAAAAAACGGCACTTTTTTTCTTAGCTGTTGCATTAGATGAACTATCCTTTAAAATAGTTTCATCTTTACTGCTTACAGTGTAATTACCTGATAAAGTTACTTCATTTTTAATTTTTATATCTCCAGCAACTAATCCACGGTCTATATCATATTCATATACTAAAATACACGGAGTATTGTCCGGAATTATAAACTTTATAATATTTTCTTTATCATCATATGAATATTTAAAGTAATCACTGGAAATTTCAGCTCCTAAATTTCCTTCTTTGTTTTTATCGTAATGGTATAATCTTACAGTTTCCGGTAAAAAATAGGCATCGGCATTTTTAATGTGTTCTAATTTATCTGTTAATAGAATACTGTCATTTCCCTCTACTAAGTCCTTTCCTGCCGGATTTATTATAATTTCATAACGAATTATGCTACTTACAAGAGGATTACCTTCTTCATCTACTATTGGTTTACCTTCTGTGTCTAGTTGTGGAAGCTGAAAACCGGTTTTATTTACAAGAGGAATTTCTCTATTTACTGTTGTTTTATGCTCATCTTCATAGCCATTCCAACTTATATGATTTATATATGTTGATGAGTTTACTGCTAAATCTTCTAAACTCTCATCTTCTAAAATTGAAACCTCATAATAAATACCTATTATGTTGTTTTTCCCATCATTGTTGTAACCATCTTTAATAACAAACTCTACTTTTGTTGAACCATCTTCCAATTGAGATATTGTATAATTGAAATTTTCACTAATACTATAATTTTTGCTTAAAAAGTTGATTTTATCAGATTCATAATAGTCTGTATAATAAAATACAGGTTTTGGCCTTCCTTCAGCCTCGACTAATTTTACTCCTTTTGGAAGAATATCTGTAACATCTATATCTCCCTTTGTTGTTTCATCCGTTCTAATTAAGGCCCTGTAATGAATAGTAGCTTTACTAGAATCATAATCTATTATTAAATCTTCATTTTTATAAGATGTTGTATTTGAATTAACCCTACCTGTTTCACTAGCTTGTTTTTCCAATTTTTTATCTATTTTATATTCATACTCAGCTTTACTGGAAACTTTTGGAATAAACCCTTCATTTACAAATTTATAGGATACTCCAGGAGTTAATTTTGTATAATCACCTATGGTCTTATAGGTTAATTCAATATATGATGCTTTTGAAATTTTATCTTTTGATTCTCCTAAAAATTTAATTTTAAAACCGGATAGCTTATTGTCTCCATTAAAATTAAAAATTTCATTTTCTTCATTATCATAGACTTTATAATCTATTCCACGATTTAATATTTCACCATTAGATAATTTTATTTCAAGCTTATCCAACAATTTCGTTGTAGTGTAATGACTATCTTCTATTTCCCGACCGTCTGAAACCCCGTTACAAATCCTATCTTCGTATTCTATTTTACTTAAATCCATATCTATTTTTGGTAGGATTATACGACTCTTCCATTTATAAGTACCTTTGTCGGTTAAATTCTCTGCCCCTTCCAGACTTTTTACTAGATTATAGTCTTTATGAGTAACTGTTACTTCCTCATCTATTTCATAATCCGGTTTCTCTGGATGTTCTATATTTACAGTATTTTTATATTTTGTAACACTACCGCCTTCCCCTTGGAAAACATCTGTTGAATATTTTATCGTATAGGTATCTTGTGAATTTTCCGGAAACGTATATGGTAATTTTATTGATTCTACCTTTCCCTTACTGTCCCTAATATCTACTTTTTCCGGAATTTTAATAATATTTCCCTGTCCATCTTCTAATGTATCCGATAATACATATCCACTAATATCCAGTTTTTCCTTATTTATAATAATAGTCCAGTTAATCTTTCCGTTAATCGGATCATACACACCAGTCTTTTTTAACATCGAGTTCTTTATTTCAACTTCACAGTTTTTCTCATCTTTATTTTTTCCACTGGTGACTATTACCCTATTATTTATATAATACGATTTAGAATCATCGGATTTTTGAGGAATTGCACTATAGGTAATTTCATAAAACTCTCCAGCTTCCAACTTAGGTAATCCCCTTATTTCAAAAACTTCAAGATTATCTACTTTTGAAAAACTTGGTTCATATCCATTAATTTGGATACTGTTACCAGATTTATCGATTTTAAAAATTCTAAAACTTTCTTTACTATAACTAGCTCCTCCAAAGGCTCCAGGGGTAAATCTATCTACTATATCTATTACTTTTTCAGTTCCTTTAATAGTGGAAACTCTTAATTTATACTCTATTTCTTTATTAGTAGTATTATATTTCCCTGATTTTTCTATAGTTATATCTGTTTTGTCTTCTACAGGTTTAGATGGTTTTATAATAATGATTCCACCATCTCCGCCTATTATTACCTCGTTATCTTCAGAATCACTTATTGTTTTAGCTGTTCCTTGAAATTCTACTGTTCCAATAAATGCCTTATTGTCTGCAAAGGACTCATCAAAAGTAATTTTAATTAATCCATCAGTAGCTATTTCATATTCTCCGACCTTAGCTTCATCACTACCGTATACAAATCCTTTTTCTAATTTATCCGGTCTAATTCCATAAGGAAATTGATAGTATATATTTTTATTGTCTTTTCCGACTATATTTTCAGGAAGTTTGTAAATAATACTTACCTTAATACTATCCCCATCTACAAGTTCTTCTGTCTGTACCCAATTATTTCCTACTTTTTTAGAAATAGTTATATTTGTAATATACTGACCAAAATCTACACCTAATGAACTTTCTTTTAGTGAAAAATTTTTCTTTGAAAGCTGCTTATTATTTTTTAATGATTTGCCTTCGATTTTTTTAGATTCATCAATATTTACAAGACTGGAGGAATTTTCTTCCTTTGTAATTTCTTGAATTTCTTCTACTTTTCCTGCTGCCGGACTTAAATATAGGTATTCTTCTTTCTCCAAGGATTCACTTGCTAAGTTTTTAGCTACTTCTAAAGTCTCTCCTTTTCCTCCCGATAAAGCTATAGTAGATAATTGTAAGTCATTAGAGTCTTTCATAGATTCATTTTTAAATTTTTCA
>DUUN01000235.1 GCA_012841535.1 Gallicola sp.
ATATTAAACGTATTTATTTTTAGTATATATCTTTATAATCTTTATTTAGAGAAATTAGAAACTTCGTCTGAAAACACTGCATTGTATGAAGTAAATAAATATTATATATATTTTGCTGCATTTAATGTATTGTTAATTTATTTGTCAATTCTTTTGCAATCTATTGGTTTGATCAAGCCATTTACTAATGATGTTAGTTCAATGTATCCTGCTTTACTTGGTAACAATGTAGAAACTGGTCAAGTATATTATATGCCAGGATGGATTTCTTTACAACAAAATACAATACGCATTTTTGACTTTATTCCTTTTGGCCTTTTATTAGGTTGGACACACGAACCACATGTTTTGTCCTTTTTAGTTATACCATCGGCATTTCTAATTTTGGCTAAACAAAATAACCCCAACAGATGGAGCATACTATATTTAATCTTATGTGGACTTGCGTTTATTTTTGCATTTTCAGTAACTTCTACATTAGTATTATTTGTTTCTTTTATTTTATTCTTGATGGTGTCCAAACCAAAACAAAAAATTACATTAGGAATTATTTTTTTAATATTTATAATCATTTTTACCGTTACTAATTTAAATTTTTCTTTATTTTATGATTATATAAAACTGAAAACTTTTGAAAATACTTCTTCTCTTGATTATAGTGTAAATAATATATCTAAAATTATATTTCCAAATTCTATATTCGGAAATGGAGTTTTATTATTAAAATCTAAAAATGATACACAAGTTGATGCAGGCATTTTATCGGCATTTTTTTATATACTTTTATATGTTTCTTTAATAATTAAATCATTGAAACTTATTTTTAAATACAAACAAAAATATCTATATTATGGATTAGCCTTAATTTACTTTATACTGCATGGTCTAAAATTATCATCTGCTGTCCTGGCTTATCCATATATGTATTATTTCATGATAATTCTTTCAATCATTGATTATGATTTATGTTCAAAACAATTAGTTAGCAATAAATGAAAATATTAAGAATCATTAATTCGCTTCAGGTTGGAGGCGCTGAGCGATCTATTGTAACAAATGTTCCAATCCATAAAAATAGAATAGAAATGGATATTTTATTGTTAAATGGAGCAGATAGTATTTTTTTAGACAAATTAAAAAACAAAAATGTAAGAATTTTCTCCCTGGGCAAGAAGAATAATATTTATAATCCATTTTTGATTTTTAAATTAAGAAAATATTTTTACAAGTATGACATTATTCATGCTCATTTATTTCCTACACTATATTGGGTTGCATTTGCAAAAATAATATCTTTTACAAATACTCCCATAATTTTTACTGAACACAGCACAGATAATAAAAGGCGGCATCGTCTTATATTTAAACCAATTGATAAATTTGTATATCATCAATATCAGAAAATTATTTCTATATCAGATGCAACCACTTTTACTCTTTCAAAATATTTGAATATACCAGACAAAATTATTACTATACCTAATGGGGTAGATTTTACCGAATTTAACCAAACTTACACCTTAAATAAAATGGATCTATTTTCCATTCCTAATGAAAAAATTGTTTTGCTACAGATAGCAGGATTTCGAAAAGAAAAAGATCAGGATACAGTAATTAAAGCAATGACCCTGTTGCCAAACCAATTCCATGCAGTTTTCGCAGGTAATGGTGAAAGATTAAACTTTTGTAAACAACTCGCCGAAGAATTACATGTTTCTGATCGTATATCATTTATAGGAATTAGGGATGATATACCTCAAATTATTAATGCTTCAGATGTAGTAATTATGTCATCACATCATGAAGGATTTGGACGTGCAGTTATAGAAAGTATGTATCTTGGTAAACCAATTATTGCTTCAAATGTACCTGGTCTAGCTGATTTAGTTAAAGGAACTGGATTATTGTTTGAAACAGGAGATTTTGAAACATTGGCCGAGCTTATTAATAGTATTTTTAATGATTCGGAAAAATATAAAATTATGTCTGAAAAAAGCAAAATTAAAGCTCTAGAATATGATGTTAAATTTATGATAGATGGCTATGAAAAACTTTACAAAGAAATATTTGATAATTTAAATAAAAAACGTCTTTCCAGCACAAAAAGAAATAATAAGCATAAATTACTGCGTATAACCACCATCTCCGGCAGTTTAGCCGGTTTGCTGAAAGGCCAACTTCGATTTCTGAATCAATATTATGATGTAGTAGGTGTGGCATCAGATAACGGATCATTGCAGGAAGTGAGCGAACGCGAAGGCATCAGGGTGATAAATGTGCCGATGGAACGCGATATTAACCTATGGAAAGATTTGATTTCACTCCTCAGAATGATAAGGTTGATACGACACGAAAAACCAAATATTGTCCATACCAATACCCCTAAAGGCAGTTTGTTGGGAATGCTTGCTTCGTGGTGGTGCAGAGTTCCAATCCGGATTTATACCGTAACCGGCTTGAGATTTGAAACGGCAAGCGGGAATTTCAAACGATTGCTTATAATGATGGAAAAAATTACCTGCGCTTGTGCCACAAAAGTGATTCCGGAAGGTGATGGAGTAAAAAATACGCTCATAAAAAATAAAATAACCAAGAAACCTTTAAAAAAAATATTGAACGGAAATATTAATGGTATAGATGCCGCATATTTTGATCCTACCCTTTATCCTGAAGAAGATAAAAGGTTGTTGCGAAAAGATTTAAATATTGGAGAAAAAGATTTTGTATTTATTTATGTTGGTCGATTGGTTAAAGATAAAGGAATTAACGAATTGGTTGCTGCATTTGGCAGATTAAAA
>DUUN01000404.1 GCA_012841535.1 Gallicola sp.
ACTTATTTTTATTATAATCTTAAATTTTTACTTATGACATTATGACATTATATTTATATATACTTATCTACCCAATAATTTTTTAGTCATATTTTCATAAAGTCTTAATAATTTCAATTAATAAATTACTAATATTATATCACAAAATAAGTCTTAATTTAGTCGACGTTTTGAGTTTTGTTATATTAATGATATAATTAATTTGAGGTGTAAAAATGACTAGAGAATTTAAATCAAAAAAAATTATTAAAGATCAACAATATGATTCATATTGGAAATTAACTGTTGAGTATACAGATATATATGATACAAGATTTAATAATACATTAAAAATGATTGTTAAGTTTATAGATGATAAACAACTTCAAACAAATCCATATGAAAAAAGATACTATAAAGAGTTACAAAATATAATTTATTCTGTATATCCTAAAGCAGATGAAGCATCTGTAAGAAAATCAATAAACCAATTTGTAAAGCTAGGTTTTATTTTACCAGAATTAAAGGGATATCATAAACTTACTAAAAAATTTTTGAATTCAACTAACAATGATGAAAAAAAAGATATTTTCTCTACTATTTTTTACGATAAGGCATCATTTAATTCATCAGTTACTGTTGACGAAACAAATAAACGAGAAACAAATTTCCTTTTAAAAACGTTAACATATCACCCAGATAAAAAATTAACGAAAAATGACATAATAGCTTTAATGGTTACTCCATCTATAAATAGTATTACTAAAGGATATTTAACTAAAGAAGAATTAGAGAATCAATATAATTTTTCTAAAGCAATTAAATTTGAAGAAAAAAAATATAATCAAATATCTTATCTATTTACTTTTCTAAATTTAATGCCAAATATTAAAGCAGATAAAAATACTGGTATTACTTTTATAAATCCTGATGATATTGAAATAGATACAAAAAGAGATCCTATTCTTTACAACATATATAAGAATGGTTTAAAAAATGAATCAAAAAGAATTTACGGAAAAGAGATATGCTATATAGAAAAACGAGAATATAAAGGTTTAACATGTTCACATATTAAGGATTCAGCAGTTTGCCTATCTGAAGGTAACTTAGAAGAAGCATATGACTATAACAATGGATTATTACTATCTCCAAATATTGATGCATATTTTGATAAATATGATATTTCTTTCAAAGATGATGGTTCAATTTTAATTAATGATTATGAAATAATGGATGAAGACATTATGTATCAATTGAGTTTATGTAAATTAGACAAAGAAATACTAAATCCTGAAAGATTAAAATATTTAGAATGGCATAGAAATAAATTCAAAGAAAAAGCTATTAAAAGTAAACAATCATATGATAAATTTATGATAGAAAAAGAAGAACAAAATTAATGTTCTTCTTTTATTTTTAATATAATTAAAACTTCAATAGTTTCATTTTTATTTTCTTTATTAGTAACTTTATATTGATGTTTCTTTTCTTTTATAGTAACTTTTCCATATTTTTTTAACAATTCAGCTATATCTGATACTGATGGTTTTGTCTTATTATTTAAACTAATAACTATAGATTTAGTTTTTGATGAAGCGATGCTTATTAATTTCTCAAATTTTTCCAAAAATGTATCTTTAGAACATAAATTTTCATATTCAATGGATTTATTAAACATTTTATCAAAATATCCATAAAATTCACCATACTTATTCATAGTTGATGGATATGGAGGATCAATATATATAATATCTACTTTTTCATCCAATTTTTCTAACATTTGAAATGAATCTAATTGAAACGCTTTATTCATTTTTTTATTGTCAAAAATAGATTCGTTGTAATTTTCTAAATTTTCATAAATATGTTGTTCAAATGTTAAATTATGATATGCTCTTCTTCGCTTATACTTTTCATAACTATATTCTTCATCTCTCAATTTAACAATTTGATTCCATGGTACATTCATTCGTGAATAAGGAATTTTTCTTATCATAGCTCTTCTAATTAAAGCCAAATACATATATTTTTTTTCATCATTTAAATGATTAGATTTTTCAATTAATTCTGATAGTTCAACAACTTCTTCCGGAAAATATATTCTATTTTCTAAAAATTTAATATTTTGCTTTATTTCGTTTACAATTTTTTTATCAATAACAATATCTTCTAATTCCTCTTTTGTTAACTTATGATTGTTATTCTCAATGATAGCTTTTGCTAAAACGTAATTTGAATATAATGAATCATTTGAATAAACAGTATATCCATTTTCTTTTAAAGCAAAAGAAACAGAACACCCTCCGCAAAACAAATCAACTACTTTGCCTTTTTTATATGGAAGATTATCAATTATCCAATCGGTTAAGTTATTTTTATTTCCAATATAATTAATTTTAGGGTATCTACTCATTGTTCAATACCTCTTTTACTTGCTTTGCTATTTGCTCTGCTAATTTAACAGGAACTGCATTACCAATTTGTTGTTGAACCTTACCATCATTCCCATAAAAAATAAATGTATCAGGAAATGTTTGTAATCTTGCTAGCTCTCTACAAGTTAAAGCTCTATTTTGATTATAATGAAAAATCTTTCTCATATCACCGGTTACACAAAAAGATGGTTTATTACTATTGTATCTTATGTATTTTCTACTATCTCCAGACTTTGGTCGTAATTCCTCTGGAATATCATTTCGATCTCCTCCATCTTTTACATAACTCATTTTTTCAAGCATTTGTAAAGAATGGTTCATAGCATTGTGATTTGGAAAAATACTCTTTTCTCCACTACTTAATTTTGGAAGGTCGTCTATCGCTTGTTTTACTGTTACTTTTTTTAATTGTTCTTTTGGATATTCAAATGAATTAGTATTACCTAATACTCCAACTACGAATATTCTTCGTCTTTCTTGAGGAACTCCATAATCAGATGCGTTTAAAACTTTATATTTTATTTCATATCCAATATTTTTAAACGACTCCACAATTTCTTTAATTGTTTTACCATTATTATGTCTTAATAATGCTGCAACATTTTCTAATACAAACATCTTTGGCTTTAAAACCTCAACAAACCTAACAAACTCTTTAAATAATCTATTACGATCATCATCAATAAAACTTCTACCTATATTTCCAGCTAATGAAAATCCTTGGCATGGAGGTCCACCAATAATTACATCAACATTTATATCTCCTACAATTTTTTTTATTAAATCGTTATCAACATTTTTTATATCATCAACAATTAATTTATGTTTAGGAAAATTATTTTTATAAGTGGTAGCAAAATCTTCATTAAACTCAACTGAAAATATATTCTTAAATCCTAAATTATCAAACCCCAATGACATTCCACCTGCACCACAAAATAAATCAATATATGTATATTTTTTCATAAATAACCTCCCTTATTTTCAGACTCTTGAATAATTATAGCATAGTAAAAATTAAAAGTCACCCCTTTTAGCAAAAAAAATTAAACGTCTTTAGGAAGTTTGCTATAATCATATTTCTTAGCAATTTCCTTTGTTTTCTCGTACATTTCATCTAAGTCTTTTAAAAGTTCTTCATCATTCATTCTTCTTACTCCACCATCTGAAATGATTTTAATTTCTGTTTTTATATTTTTTATGTAATCTTGTAATTCAAATGCTTTTTCTCTTTTTTGATAATCCCATTCTAAAATATCAATTTGAAATTTCTCATATTTATCTAACATTTCCACAAAATCTCTTGTAGATTTATTTGAATATTTTTCGGCATTCATATAACTATATACATCACCATAACCAGAAAGTTTTAACAAATAATCTAAAGAAAGATTTAAACCTTCTGCTATTTTTCTCAATATTTCTACATCAACTTTTTTTATTTTTCCATTAATTGTATCGTTATATGTACTTTGACTTAATCCTATTTGTTTTGCTAATTGTCTTTGTGAATATCCTTGTGCTTTTCTTGCATTTTCAATAACAATTTTCAATTCACTACTAGCCATAAAAGATTCCTCTCTTTCCCCATTTTCTAGTATCTAAATCCATTTTATCACACTAAAATTTATAAGTAAATAGAAAAGAACGAAAAAATCGTTCAAAATATATTGACACGTTTAAATAAGTTTGATATTATGTATTTGAACTTATGAACGATAACATCGTTCTAGTCATAAAAAGTTCTTTGAAAATTTAGTCTTAGTGGAAATCGCCGATATGCCATTAAGTAAAAAATGCAAGGCTGTTAAATAACCAAATACTGGCAAATTGGAGTTATGGTATGACTAATATACCAAGTTATAATTAATAACTAAAATCAGAGCACACTACCCTATTTAAGAAAGGAGGTGTAAAAAATGACCGAAAGATATTTTACTCAAATTAGAAAAGATGTTCTTCATAATACTGAATTATCCCTAGGAGCTAAAGGACTATACTGTCTAATCTGTTATGATGTAACTAA
The DNA here is from genome assembly GCA_012841535.1 of Gallicola sp. Taxonomy (GTDB): domain Bacteria; phylum Bacillota; class Clostridia; order Tissierellales; family Peptoniphilaceae; genus Miniphocaeibacter. Next base: position 4,444 of record DUUN01000404.1, read on the forward strand.
ATCATTAAGAAGATTATTATTAGACCCTACTACTAGAGATGAAGTAATAGAATGTTCTAAAGAATTAGAAAAATTTGATTATGCACATTTTAATGGATTAGAAGAAGTAAAAAATAAAGATTCATATATTGGTCTTCATATTTCTATTCAACCTATTGATTCATTTAAAGAAGAAATAGATAAAGAATATGAAAAAATATGTACGAATTATAAGGAGGTGTTATATGACCGCAAATGAAACTTTACAATTAATAGCACAACATTGGTGCAATCTAAATGATCTTATGAAATTAGCAGGAGTTGGTAGAAACTCAGCACTTAAGATTAAAAATCAAATAAAAACTGCATTAGAAAGCGAAGGAAGATATGTTCCAAAGAATGCTGTTCCAATGCAAGAAGTTGTTAAGTTACTTGATATAGATATTGAATATCTTGAATCAAGAGACAAAAGTTTGAAGGGAGATGTTAGTATTGCTTAGTTCAATTAATCAAATAGATACAAGCATAAAAAAAGACATCAT
>DUUN01000011.1 GCA_012841535.1 Gallicola sp.
ATATCGTTATTAGTAGAATATTCAATAATAATTTTAATAATAATTGACAATATGGCACCAATTAGAAAAACTATCCATCCTGGATGCCAAAGTCCCTTATAAAAGCCAAGGTATAGGTATATTATTACTATTATAATCCACATTATATTTTCAAATAAGTCTAAGGATTTTTTTCTTCTGTAATATTTTTTGTTTTTAGAATCAACAGGTGGTCCATATTCTTCAACATCATAATATTGTGTTAGTCCTTTAGATTTAAAATAGTCAATAAAATAATTTTTCTTTATGCCGGCAAAAGCAAGAAGACCTGTACCAATAGCTATAAAAGAAAAGAAAATAAAAGGTAAATAGGATTTAGGCAACATAAAGGATAAGCCTCCTGTTACTCCAACTGCCAATATGTAAAAAATAATACCAGTTGAAATGAAAATAGGGAAAGTAGTAGAAAATTTCTTATATTCTTCTACTGTTTCTAAATCCTCCTGAGATAAGGATATATTTTCATTGCTATTTTTTAATTCTAATTCAGATAATAACTCATCAAAGGAGCCGAATTTTGTAATAATGATTCCAACAGCTTCTTCTGAAGATTTACCATTTAAAATTAAATCCTCATATTCGTCTTCCATATGAGTTAAAATATCATTTTTTATTCTTATAGATTTTTCATTTTCCTTATATGAAGAAAAAATATTTTCAATATAAGTTTTTAGTACTTCCATTATACTTCCTCCAAATAATTAATAAACAATTCCATTACTTCCTTTATTTCTTTCCATTCCTCGATTTTGAAAGCCAAATATTTTTTTCCTTCATTTGTTAAGGTGTAATAGGTTCTTTTTCTTCCAAAGGTTTTGTCTGATTCATACCCTGCGATATAGCCGTTTTTTTCCAATCGAGAAAAGGCGGAATATAAAGTTGTCTCCTTTAAAGAGTAATTATTTTTAGCTATATGGGCAATGTTTTTTGATATTTCATAACCATAAGAATCATTTTTTTTGAGAAGGGAAAGAATTAATAAATCATTAAAACCACGCATAACATCACTTGATATCATTTCTACCTCCAAACTACTATGTCTGTCGTAGTAATTCTAATATAGCATTTTTACTACGACAGGTCAAGTAAAATTAAAATGATTTGCAATAGTTTGTATTACTCGATATAATATAATAAAAATATTGTACTAGTGATAATAATACAAAGGAGGATTTATATGATTCCATTAATTTTATCTTTGCTAATAATATTTATAGTTCCCATGATTTTAATTATTGTTTTAAATCGTAAAAAGAAAGTAAAATTTAAAAATTTTATTGTAGGAATTTTTGCCTTTCTAATATCTCAAACATTTACAAGGCTACCTATTTTAAATTTTTTACAGACGAAAACAACTATTTTTAAATTAGGTTTGTTTTCAAACCTAATACCTTACCTTGTATTTTTTTCTTTTACAGCAGGAATTTTTGAGGAAACTGCAAGGTTTATTGCATATAAAACAATATTGAAAAAAGAAGAAAATATTTATTCGCCTATTTCATTTGGTTTAGGGCATGGGGGAATTGAAGCTATGCTTTATACCTTGCTACCGATTTTAACTTACATGTATAATTTTTCGTCTTTAAATACCCCGTTGGTGTATTTAGGAATTTTTGAAAGAATATCGGCTATTATATTTCATATTTCAGCTACAATTTTAATTTTTTATGGAATTAGAAAAAACAAAAAAATCTGGTGGTTAATCTCCATAGTAATTCATGGAATGTATAATCTTATTTTCACTTATTTGGCAAATGTTCTAAACAAAATTGTACTTTCAGAAATAGTGATTTTTATTTTATCAATAATACTATTACTATTTGGAATATATTTATTAGGGAAATTAGAAAAGGAGGAAGATTGTGAAAAATATGAAAGTTAAATGTATCTTATTAATAGGTTTGGTACTTCTAGTTTTACTAGGATGTGAAAAAAAGCTTGAATTAAATAAATTTAAGGAAGATGAAGTAAAGAGTAAAGCCCAGGATATTATAGAACTAATCAACAATAGGGACTATAAAAAAATATATGATGATAATGTTTCTGACTTGGTAAAAACTACAGTGAAGGATGAAGAATATTATAAATCCATGGAAGAAATAAGTAAGATTTTAGATAAATTAGGTAAATTTATAGAATATGAAAAATATGATATTATTGAGCAAGAAGAAAATGGTAATACATATGCTACTATTCAGTATGTAGTTAAATATGAAAATGAAAAGACGGTTTATACTTTAGGATTTGATGAAGAATATAAGCTTATAAATATTTTTATAAAATAAGGTTTATTTATATGGTAGATTAGCATGAATTATATTTTAATAATGGGATTATTTTTACTTACACTAGGTTTACTAAAATACAAAGGAATTTTAGTAGATATAGTTGCGGGTTTTGAGGGAAAGTAGATGGTAGAGGAAAACTGATAAATGGGTAGGAAGAAATAGTATAAGTGATTAAATTATTACAATATCTACAAAATGTCAAAGATGAAATTTCTAGGTGTTTTTTAAGAATACTTTAAGTAAATTCAAGTATTATATATTTAAAGTTAATAAACTTTTTCATATACAACTTCCTTTTTAAAAAGACGAGATGAAAAATCTCGTCTTTTGTGTTATTAATTTATATTGCCCAGTTGCCATTTCTAAAGATTTCTATTTCTTCACCATTTTCGGTTACGCCAATAATAGATAAGTCGCTAGAACCAACCATGAAATCCTCATGGATTAAAGCGTCATTTACACCATGGGCTTTTAATTCTTCTTCGGTCATTTCTGTTCCACCTTCAAGGCAGGTTGGATATGCCTTTCCAAAAGCAAAGTGACAAGATGCGTTTTCATCAAATAAGGTATTTATAAATAATATATTTGAATTTGAAATAGGACTGTCATAAGGTACTAGGGCTACTTCTCCTAAATATTTTCCGTTTTCATCGACAGCAAACATATCATCTAAATATTTTTTTCCAACTTTTGCATTATATTCTACAACTTTACCATCTTTAAAGGTAAATTCCATTTCATCTATAATATTTCCACCGTAGTTTAAGGGTTTTGTAGAAAATAATTTTCCATTGACTCCATCTTTTTTTGGTAGGGTAAAGACTTCTTCTGTTGGCATATTTGCAATAAATACAGTACCTTTTGAGTTGGTACTTCCTGCTGAAAGCCAAATATGTCCTTTAGGTAATTCAACTTCTAAATCCGTTCCCTTAGAGTTTTTATAATGTAATTTTACAAATTTCTTTTCATTTAAAAAACTTGCGTTTTTGTCCATATTAGCTACATGTTCATTCCATTCTTCTATTGGGTTTTCCTTATCTACTCTTGTAGTATAAAATATTGCTTCCCATAATTTTTTAACTGCCTCGTCTTCGCTAAGTTCAGGGAATACTCTTTTTGCCCAGCCTTTTGTAGGAACAGAAACAACACACCATGAATTTATATCATTCATTGTATATTTCATATTTTCCTTATTAGCAAGAGAAGCAACTTTATTATAGGTGGCTATTTTAATTGGATCAACATTTTTTAATAGTTCAGGATCAGTTGCTGAAACTGAAATAATGGCAGCACCTTTTTCATAATAATATTTACTTTTATCTACTGCCCATTGTGGATATTCTTCAAATACCTCCATAGGAGCATTTTCATATTTTAACAATGTTAATTCATCATCTAACCAATTTACAATTACTTCAGAAGCTCCTTTTTCATAGGATTTTTTTGCTAAAGCTCTAGCAAAATCTGCTCTTTCAATTGGACAGCTAATTACTACAGGCTGACCTTCTTGTATATTTATGCCTTTTGTAACAACTAGATCAGCGTATTTTAATAAATTTGTCTCTAAATTATTCATATTTCACCTCAAGAAGATTATAACATTAAAATCATTATAATTTTCAAAAATATAAAGTAATAGATAAAAAATATACAATCATCTTAAAACATTATATAATTTAATAGGAAGTTTAAATAATTTAACCAAGGGGGAACTTATGGAAATTTTGGATTTAGTAAAAAGGGAAGATGTTAATAAAAAATATACTTGGGATCTTTCACTAATATATAAAAATGATGATGAATATGAAAAAGATATTGAGACTTTGAATATATTAGTAGAAAAATTTGTAAAAAATTACGAGGGGAAAATAACTAGTGTAGAACTAATTATTGACTCTTTAAAAGATTATTCTCTAATATTAGAAAAATTAAATTTAATAGCATCATATGCAAGTCTTTCTCTTTCTGTAGATTATGGAAATATGGAAAACTACAAGAAGAGTATTAGGGCTGATGATATTTCTGACGATATTATGTCAAAAATTAGTTTTTTAGAAGTTGAAATTTTAAATAATAGTATGGAAATTTTAGAAGAGGCAGCTAAAAATAAAGAGTATTCTACATATATAAAAAGATTAATTGAAGAAAAACCATATATTAAAACTTTAGAAACAGAAAAATCCATTAAAAAATTAAATGGAAGCTTAAATTCTTTTTATGGAATATACAATTCTATAAAATTACAGGATATTACATTTCCTAACTTTTATGTAAATGGAAAAGAATATGAATTAAGTTATAATCTTTTTGAAGGCATGTATGAAAACCACAATAATACCGAAATAAGAAGAGAGGCTTTTAAAGTTTTTTCTGAAACTTTAGAAAAATACAAAAATTCCACAGCTGCAACTTATTTAGCTCATTGTCAAAAAGACAAGGCTATATCTGAAATCAGGGGATTTAACTCTACAACAGAATATCTTTTACATAGACAAAGAGTTTCGGAGGAACTATATAATAGACAGATAGATATAATAATGAAAGAGTTAGCTCCGGTAATGAGAAAATATACGAAAATCATTGGAGAAAGAAATAAATTAGACAAAGTTACTTATATGGATTTAAAAATTGACACAAATAAAGCTTTTAATAAGGTTATTTCCGTGGAAGACGCTAGAAAATTAGTAGAAGACGGCTTATCCGTTTTAGGAGATGAATATAAAAATATATTAAAAAATGCTTTTAATAACAGATGGATTGATTATGTTAATAACTATGGAAAATCAACAGGAGCATTTTGTTCAAGTCCCTATGGTAAAAATTCTTTTATATTGATTTCATGGACCGGTAAAATGACAGAAGCTATGGTACTTGCCCATGAATTAGGTCATGCAGGTCATTTTAATTTAACAAACAAGTATCAAAATATCTTAAATACAGATGTGTCTATGTATTTTATTGAAACTCCATCTACGACAAATGAGTTAATAATGGGGCGATATTTAGTAAATAATGCTAGAGATGAAGAGGAGAAAAAATATTTAAAATCTCAAATTATTTCTAGAACCTATTACCATAATTTTGTTACACATTTACTAGAAGCTGCCTATCAAAGGGAGGTATATAGACTAATAGATGAAAGTAAATCCTTTAGTGCAGATGATTTGTCAGCAATTTACAGAGAGGTCTTAGAGAAGTTTTGGGGACCTGATGTTGAAATTACAAAAGGTGCAGAACTAACGTGGATGAGACAACCTCATTACTATAGTGGGCTTTATTCTTATACTTATTCGGCAGGGCTTACAATAGGAACAGAAGTAAGTCGGTTAATCGAAGAAGAGGGAGAAGAAGTAGCTAAAAAATGGATTGAAGTATTAAAAGCCGGAGGCACATTAAATAGTATAGAATTGGCAAAAAAAGCAGGGGTGGATATTACTACCGAAAAACCTTTAAGAAATGCAATTAAGTATATTGAAAGTTTAGTAGATAGTATATAGGTTAAGTCAAAACACAAAATATAAATCTTGTATTTTGTGTTTTGTAAATTACATATTGGCTATGATATACTTAAATACAATAATATATTAAAAAATTAACTATTAGGGGGAGTTATGAAAATAGAAATATGTGTAGGCTCATCTTGTACAATGATGAGTGCAATGAATATCTTAGATTATTTTGAAGATTGGGCAGAAAATATGAGAGAAAGAGCAGAAGAAGCTGAAGTAGAAATAGAAGAAATAGAAGTTATCCCAATAAAATGCAGAAGAAATTGTAAAGGTGCTTACGATGCATCACCTGTAGTTTACATAAATGGAAAAACTATTGAAAATGCCAATAATGATAAAATTTTAGAAGAAATATTTAAAGTATATGATTTTAAAGGATTAATGTAAAGAAGATGAAAGAAACCTATTTTGATATTAACAATATAAGACTTAAAGTCTTTTCTGAAATAGCTAAAATGGCTTATAGTGACACTCCTTTAGAGGAGCTTGGAAAAGCGGTCTATAGAATACTGCCGGGAGAAGTTGCAAATTACAGAGATAGTATTTTTTTAGAAAGAGCAATAGTAAGTGAGCGTTTAAGACTGGGGTTGGGGCTAAAATTAAGACAAGCTTCAGACTTAGGTGCAATAACAGATGGAATAGAAAGTGTAGATGTAGACCATAGAATTTTTGAAGAACCTTTAATTAATGTTATACCTTTTGCTTGTGAGTCTTGTCCTACTAAAACATATTATGTAACAAATAACTGTAGAAGATGTTTAGCTCATCCATGTTCTCATGTTTGTCCTAAAAATGCTATTACAATAGAAAAAAATCAAGCTGTAATAGATGAAGAAAAATGTATAAAATGTGGAAAATGTAAAGAGGCTTGTCCTTACAATGCAATAATTATGTACGATAGACCTTGTGCATCCGTATGTGGTGTAAAGGCAATAGAAACGGATTATTTAGGAAGGGCGTCTATAAATCAGGATAAATGTGTAGCATGTGGTAGATGTATTACAGAGTGTCCATTTGGTGCAATATCGGACAAATCTCAGATTTACCAAATAATTAAAGCAATAAAATCCGGTAAAAATGTCTACGCAGAAGTAGCTCCTTCATTTATTGGACAATTTGGTGCTTTAGCTTCACCAATTCAAATAAAAGAAGGAATAAAAAGATTGGGCTTTAAAGATGTAATGGAAGTAGGCCTTGGTGCCGATTTCACAACAATGGAAGAAGCTTTAGAATATATTGAAAGAGTTCCGGAAGAAATAGAATTTATGGGAACAAGTTGTTGTCATTCTTGGTATTTAATGGTAAAAAACGAGTTTCCGGAATTAATAGGACAAATATCCGACTCATCAACACCAATGACATATACAGGTAGGTATATAAAAGAAAAAGATCCGGAAGCCTTAGTGGTTTTTATAGGGCCATGTATTTCTAAGAAACTAGAGGGATTAACAGAAAAAGTAAAAAAACATATAGATTTTGTAATAACCTTTGAAGAATTAATGGGGATGTTTGTAGGAAAGGGTATAGAATTATCAGAAATAGAAGTTGATGGTGTAATAGATGATGCATCTTCTTCAGGAAGAGGATATGCTCAAGCTGGAGGAGTAGCACATGCAGTAAAAGATACAATACACGAACTAAACCCTAATAAAAACGTGGAAATAGTAAATGCTGAAACCTTAGAGGATTGTATAAAGATGTTGAAAATTGCTAAAGCTGGAAAATATAAAGGCTGTTTACTAGAAGGGATGGCTTGTCCTAATGGATGTATAGGAGGAGCAGGAACAATAGCTTCACCACAAAGGGTTAGACGAGAACTGGCAAAATTTATGAAAGAATCAAAATCTAAATTACCATTGGATAACATGAATTTGGATTTTGAATAAATAAGGTGGTAAAATGTTTAAATTAGGTTTTATTGGATTAGGAAATATGGGTAAAGCTATGCTTTCTGGAGCCTTAAAGAATAAGTATGTTAAAAACACAGAAGTTATTTTTAGAAAAAATAGAAATCCGGAAGAAATAGTTGAAAAATATAAGGTTACTAGTGCAAAAGATAATATAGAAGTAGCACAAAAATCTAAAATTATAGTATTGGCAGTAAAACCAAATATCTACGCTGAAATAATAGAGGAGATCAAAGATAGTGTTTCAGAAAACACTATAATTATGAATATAACTCCAAGTTTTTCAATAAAGGAAATTCAGAATTTATTTGGTAAAAATATAAAAGTTGCAAGAGCTATGCCAAATACACCTGCAATGGTTAACGCAGGAATAACAGGACTATGTTTTTCGGATAATATGACAGATTCTGACAAAGAGGATATTATAAACTTCACAAATAGTTTTGGTGAAACAGTAATAATAAAAGAGGACTTAATGGGTGGACTTTCAGCAATTAGTGGTTCAGGACCTGCTTATATCTATATGTTAATAGAGGCTATGGCAGATGCTGGAGTAAAAGAGGGAATATCTAGAAAGGATTCTTATAAATTAGCTGCAAAAACCGTAGAAGGAGCAGCAAAAATGGTTCTTGAAACGGGTATTCATCCAGGAGAACTTAAGGACAATGTTTGCTCACCAGGAGGAACAACTATTGCAGGAGTTATTGAACTGGAAAATAATGGATTCAGAAGTAGTATAATAAAGGGCATAGGCAAAACAGTAGATAGATTTAAGGAAATGAATGAAGAAAAATAAAAGCAAGCCGTTGGCTTGCTTTTAAAATGAGAATTTATATTTTATAAATTCATAATATGTATCTTCTTTTTTTAAAATAGGTTGTTTAAATTCTGGTATATTTATAGAATTAGGTGCAAATTGTGGCTCCATACAAATTGAAGAAAAATTATTATAATTTCTTGTTTTCCTTAAATAGTTAATTTATTTATTATATTAATGAATATTATATTCTTAAATTTTATATTGACATATTTAAATTTTTAGATATAATAAAGTTAAGATATGAAACACGTTACAGTATTTATTTTAATAAGATAAAATTAAATGAAAATGTAACAAAATTTTTTGAAGATTGCGTAACATGTTACACAATAGATAGAAGAGGTGCTCAATGGCTTCAATTAGAGATATAGCAAAAGAAACTGGACTTAGTATTGGAACAATATCAAGATATATTAACAAAAGTGGATATGTTAGTAAAGAATCTGCTGAAAAAATAAAGATAGCAATTAAAGAATTAGATTATGTTCCAAATGAGCATGCGAGAGCTGTTTTTAAAAACAAATCAAAACTAATAGGAATTCTACTTCCTAGTTTATCAAATCCTTTTTTTGCTGAGATGACTATGCATTTAGAAAGGGAAGCTCAAACTAAAGGATATGGTGTAATCCTTTTCACAACAGATGATAATGTTGAGAAAGAAAAACAAGCATTTAAACTACTGAAGGGTTATAGAGTCCAAGGAATTATTACTACAAGAACGCAATTAAAGGAAGAAATATCGAAAACAAAAATACCTATAATATCATTTGAAACAGAGGTTAATGATGATGTTATTACAGTTTCTTCTGATAACTATGAAGGGGGGCGAATAGCGTTTAATCATCTACAAAATAGAGGTTGCAAAAAAATACTTCACATCAAGGGTCCTAGCAGGTTTGATGCTACAGAATCCAGATGCAAAGGTTTTTTAGACGAAGCTAAAAATAAAAATGTGAAAGTTGATATTATACAATTTGACAGTGACTTTAATTTAGAATATAGCTTAGAGAAGATGATTAGAAATTACGACATTACTCAATATGATGGTATTTTTGCTTTTAATGATATAGCAGCAGTATTAATTATAGGATATTTATTGGAAAAAAATATTAAAATTCCAGAAGATATAAAAATTATAGGATTTGATAATTCTTATATGGGAGATTTAATTTATCCAAAACTAACAACTATCGATCAACCTGTGGATAAAATATCTTCAAAATGTATGGAATTATTAATAGATATTATTGAAGGAAAAGATTTACCGAAAAAACATTTTTTAGAACCGGTAAAATTAATTCAAAGAAAGAGTACATAAAATTAGGAGGGAAAAATGAAAACAAAAAGTAAAAAAATTTTAAGTTTAGTTTTAGCAAGTATTATGTTATTAATGACTCTAACTGCTTGCGGTAAGGAAGAGACAAGTTCAACAGGGAATGTAAAAGGTAATGGTGATGGGGAATTAATAGGAGTATCAATGCCAACAAAATCTTTGCAAAGATGGAATCAAGATGGGGCAAATATCGAAAAAGCTCTTAAGGAATTAGGCTATAAGGTTGAATTACAATTTGCGGAAAATAAAATAGATACTCAAATATCACAAATTGAAAATATGATTACAAAAGGGGCAAAGGTTTTAGTTGTAGGTTCTATCGATGGTACAGCACTAAGTACGGTTTTGGAAAGTGCTAAAGATGAAGGAATAAAAGTAATTTCGTATGACCGACTAATTGTTAATACTGATGCAGTAGATTATTACGCAACATTCGATAACGAAGATGTGGGTAAAATTCAAGGAGAATACTTAGAAACTACTTTAGGTTTAAAAGAAGGAAATGGACCATTCAATATTGAATTATTTACAGGACCTTTAGATGATAACAATGTAAATTATTTCTTTGGCGGTGCAATGAAAGTTTTACAACCGTATATTGATAATGGTCAATTAGTTGTTAAGTCAGGACAAGTATCTAAAGAACAAGCAGCTATTACAAACTGGGATGAACAAGAAGCCCAGGCTAGAATGGATAATATACTTACAGCAAATTACACATCAGAAAAAATAGATGCAGTATTATGTTCTAATGATTCAGTATCTTTAGGAGTGCAATCAGCCTTAAAATCTGCTGGTTATGGGACAGAAGATAAGCCTATGCCGGTTATTACGGGACAAGATGCAAATATAGCTAATGTTAAAGCAATAGTAGCAGATGAACAATCAATGTCTGTCTTTAAAGATACAAGAGCATTAGCAAACAAAGTAGTGGAAATGGTAGATGCTATCATAAAAGGTAGTGAGGCACCAGTTAATGATACTACAACATATGACAATGGCGTTAAAGTAGTACCTTCATTTCTTTTAGAACCGGAGGCTGTTACAAAAGAAAATTACAAAGAGCTATTAATTGACAGTGGTTATTATACTGAAGAAGATGTAAGTAAATAAATCTTAAAATAGTTAATAATTAAGAAGCTATACAAGTTTATTTATAGCTTCTTAATTAAGGAGGATAATATGTCAAATTACATATTACAAATGAAAAATATTACTAAGGAGTTCCCAGGAGTAAAAGCTCTAGATAATGTTAATTTAAATGTTAGAGAGGGAACTGTTCATGCTATAGTTGGTGAGAATGGAGCAGGAAAATCAACGTTGATGAATGTACTTAGTGGAGTATATCCTTATGGTAATTATGAAGGAGAAATTATATTTGAAAATGAATTGTGCAAATTTAAAAATATTAAGGATAGCGAAAATAAAGGTATTGTTATTATCCACCAAGAATTAGCCCTAGTACCTAATCTTTCAATACAAGAAAATATATTTTTAGGAAATGAAAGGGATAAGAGAGGGATTATAGACTGGGGAAAAACCCATGTAGATGCAGAAAAATATACTATATTAGTTGGATTAAACGAAGATTTGAATTTATTAGTTGAAGAAATTGGAGTGGGAAAACAACAATTAGTAGAAATTGCAAAAGCTTTATCTAAAAATGTAAAACTATTGATACTAGATGAACCAACAGCTTCATTAAATGATAATGATAGTGAAAAATTACTTCAATTAATACTTAGTTTAAAAAAGGAAGGGATAACTTCTATAATTATATCTCATAAATTAAATGAGATAAATAAAATTGCGGATGATATTACAATTATTCGAGATGGTAAAACAATAGAGACACTTTTAAGAGAAAAAGACAATATTTCAGAAGACAGAATAATTAAAGGTATGGTTGGGAGAGAGTTAACAGAGAGATTTCCAGAAAGAAACACTAAAGTTGGAGATATTCAATTTGAAATTAAAAATTGGAATATTGGCTCAAGCATTATACCTGACAAGCTTATTGTTAATAATGCTAATATAAATATAAAAAAAGGTGAAGTTGTAGGAATAGCGGGACTGATGGGCTCTGGTCGTACAGAACTTGCCATGAGCATATTTGGAAAATCATATGGAAACTATATATCAGGGGAGATTTATAAAGATGGACAAAAAATAGAAATTGAAAGTCCTAAAGACGCTATAGAAGCAGGAATAGCATATGTTACAGAAGATAGAAAATCACAAGGATTAATACTAGAACAAAGTATAAAGAATAATACGACTCTTTCTAGATTAGATAAAATTAGCAATTATGGAATTATTAATGAAAATAAAGAATTAGATATTGCAAACAAATATAAAGATAAGCTTAATATAAAGGCTCCAAATGTTATGTATAAATCAGGTCAGTTATCAGGAGGAAACCAACAAAAAATAATGTTAGCTAGATGGATTTATTCAGATCCTGATTTATTAATTTTAGATGAGCCTACAAGAGGGATAGATGTTGGTGCAAAATATGAAATTTATAATATTATAAATGAACTTGTTGAAGAAGGTAGATCTGTAATAGTAATATCCTCAGAAATGCCGGAAATAATAGGAATTAGTGACAGGGTTTATGTTATGAATGAAGGAAAAATAGTTGGAGAGTTAAATAAAGAATCACTAAGTCAAGAGAATATTATGAAATCTATAATGCAGTCAACAAAAGGAGAGTAATATGGAATTAGAAAATAAGAAATCTAAAAAAAAGATAAATATTGATTTACGAAAGTATGCGATGTTTATGGCGTTAATAGCTATAGCAATATTTTTCCAGATAGCCACAGATGGTGTTTTATTAAAACCTATGAATGTTTCCAAATTAATAATGCAGAATAGTTATCTATTAATACTAGCTATTGGAATGTTGCCCTGTATTTTAACAGGAAATGTTGATTTAGCAGTAGGATCTATACTTGGAATGATTAGTGCCATAGCAGGATATTTAATTGTAACAAAAGGATTGTCTGTACCGTTAACAATACTGATTTGCTTATTAGTAGGAGTCTTAGTTGGTGCTTGGCAAGGATTTTGGATTGCTTATATTAGAGTTCCAGCATTTATAGTTACATTAGCAGGAATGTTAATATTTAAGGGATTTACAATGGTGATCTTGAATGGTAACACATTAGCACCATTCCCGGAATCATATCAATATTTAGCAGCTGGATTTATTCCAGAGATAAAAAAAATTGGGATATTTAGTTTAACCACTATAATTTTGGCGATAATATTAGTTTCATTTATTGTGTTTTATGAAGTTAATAGAAGAAAGCAAGATTTTAAATATGGTTTAATTACAACATCGTTAAATAGATTTGTAGCTAAATTAGTAATTGAAATAGGCATTATATTGTTTATATTATATTGGTTAAGTTTATATAAAGGGGTTCCTTTTATTTTAATAATATTAACTATACTTGTTATATTTTATACCTTTATTACACAAAAAACTACACTAGGAAGAAGCATCTATGCATTTGGTGGAAATGAGAGAGCTACTAAACTTTCAGGAATAAATACTAATAGAATATTTTTCTTAGTATATGTGAATATGGGAATACTAGCGGCTTTAGCAGGAATTATTTTCTCAGGAAGACTTAATGCAGCAGCACCATCAGCTGGTTCAGGATTAGAATTGGATGCTATAGCATCTTGCTATATAGGAGGAGCTTCAGCTTCAGGTGGAGTAGGTACAATAATAGGAGCCATAATTGGTGGACTTGTAATGGGGATTTTAAATAATGGTATGTCTATTATGGGTATAGGAATAGATTGGCAACAAGCTATAAAAGGTATGGTTTTATTGGTAGCAGTTGCATTTGATATTATAAGTAGAAAAAAGAAAGGATAAAAAATAATGAATAAATTTTTCAAAAATATGCCGGAAGTAAAATATGAAGGACCAAAATCAACAAATCCATTTGCATATAAATTTTATGATGCTGATAGGATAATTGATGGGAAAACAATGAAAGAACATTTAAAATTCGCTATGTCTTGGTGGCATACGCTTACAGCAACAGGTACAGATCAATTTGGAGATTCAACTATAGATAGAACATACGATGAAGAAGATCCTATGAAAGTAGCAAAAGCTAGAGTAGATGCTGGTTTTGAATTTATGAAAAAAATGGGAATAAAATATTTTTGTTTTCATGATGTAGATATATCACCTGAAGGAAATACATTTGAAGAAACAAGAAATAATCTAAAAGAGATGGTTACATATATCAAAGAAAAAATGACAGGAACTGATATTAAATTATTGTGGGGTACTGCAAATTGTTTTGGTAATCCAAGATATATGCATGGAGCTGGTACATCTTGTAGAGCTGATAGTTTTGCATATGCAGCAGCACAAATAAAAAACGCAATAGATGCGACAATAGAATTAGGTGGAACAGGGTATGTATTCTGGGGCGGTAGAGAAGGATATGAAACTCTATTAAATACAAGGATGGATTTTGAATTAGATAATATGGCCAGACTAATGAAAATGGCTGTGAAATATGCTAGAAGTAAAGGATTCAAAGGTGATTTTTATATTGAACCAAAACCTAAAGAACCTACAAAACATCAATATGATTATGATGCGTCAACTGTTTTAGCTTTTTTAAGAAAATATGATTTATTAGGTGATTTTAAACTAAATATAGAAGCAAATCATGCAACCTTAGCAGGTCATACTTTCAATCATGATTTAGCAGTTGCAAGGATAAATGGAGTTTTAGGTAGTGTTGATGCAAATCAAGGTGATCATCAATTAGGATGGGATACAGATCAATTTCCTACAGATGTTAAAGAAGCTACATTGGCTATGCTGGAAATTATAAAGGCAGGAGGATTTACTAATGGAGGACTTAATTTTGATGCCAAAGTAAGAAGACCTTCATTTACTTATGAAGATATAATATATGGATATATTAGTGGAATGGATACTTTTGCTTTGGGATTAATTAAGGCGTATGAAATAATTGAAGATGGCAGAATAGATGAATTTGTAGAGAGTAGATATTCTAGTTACAATGAAGGTATTGGTAAAAAAATAATTGAAGACAATACATCTCTAGAGGAATTAGAAGAATATACTTTAAATAATAATGATGAAGGAAAATTAGAAAGTGGAAGACAAGAATATTTGGAAAATATTTTAAATCAAATATTATACAGATAAAGGTGAGGCACAATTTTTTTGTGCCTTTAACTATTAGCATGAGGTGAATTATGAATTATTTCTTGGGAATTGATTTAGGAACTTCGTCAATAAAGGCTGTATTATATGATGAAAATTTCAAATCAATAGCAGTGTCTACAAGGGATTATGAGTTAATACAAATAAAAAATGGTTGGTCTGAACAAAGACCGGAAGACTGGATACAGTCAATAAATTCAATATTAAAAGAATTAAAAAATAATTATTCTACAGAATTAAAAAAATTGGTAAGCATAGGATTAACGGGTCAAATGCATGGTCTTGTAATGCTTGATGAAGATAACAATATTTTAAGACCTGCCATATTGTGGAATGATCAAAGAACAGAAGAAGAAATAAATGACATAAATAGGATTTTAGGAAAAGAAAAAATTATAGAAATTACTGCTAATCCAGCATTAACAGGATTTACTTTAGCGAAAATTTTATGGGTTCAAAAAAATGAACCGGAAATATTTGAAAAATGTAAACATATATTGTTACCAAAAGATTATTTGAGGTTTTATTTATCGGGAGATTATGCAACAGATGTTTCAGATGCTAGTGGAATGCAGTTATTAGATGTACCAGGTAGAAAATGGTCTGAGAAAATATGTAATACTTTTAACATAGATATGGATATGTTGCCTAAATTATATGAATCTGTAGAAAGCACCGGATATTTAAAAGAAGAACTTTGCAGCGAACTTGGTATAAATCATAGAGTTGTGATTGCTGCTGGTGCTGGAGATAATGCAGCTGCAGCTATTGGTTGTGGTGTGGTTCAAGATGGTGAAACATTTGCTACTTTAGGAACTAGTGGTGTGGTATTTACTCAAAGTGATAATATAAAAATGGACGCTAAGGGTAGAATACATACATTTTGTTCAGCAGTTCCTAATACATGGCATGTAATGGGTGTTACACAAGCTGCTGGACTATCTATAAATTGGTTTAAAGATAATTTTTACAAAGATATTGGTGATAATGAAATATATGAAAAAATTGAAAATGACATTAATGAATCAAAAATAGGAAGTAACAATCTTATATATCTCCCTTATTTAATGGGAGAGAGAACTCCTCATCTAGATCCTAATATTAGAGGTTCATTTATAGGTCTTTCAGGAATACACAAGAGAAAAGATTTAATGAGAGCTGTAATTGAAGGAATTACTTTTTCTCTAAGAGATTGTATAAGTATTATAAGAGAAATAGGACTAAAAATAGATAATATCTATTTAACAGGAGGAGGAGCAAATAATAAAACTTGGATACAAATGATAGCCGATAATTTTAACTGTACAATAGAAAAAATGCAGGAGGGAGGCGGAACTACCCTTGGAGCTGCAATGCTTTCCTCAATAGCATGTGGAAAATATAATGATTTAAAAGAAATAAGTGATAAGTTTATATTTTACGATAAAAAATATATACCGAATGAAACGAGTACAGATGAATATAGTAAATACTATAAAGTATATAAAAAATTGTACCCGGCTTTGAAAGATATAAATAAGGAGCTTATAGAATTATAGTATTGAGGATGTTATTTAAAA
>DUUN01000749.1 GCA_012841535.1 Gallicola sp.
AAAAGACCAGCAAATAGCCTAATATCTGACTACTACCAATCTCTTAAAAACTGGCGGAAAGGAAAAATCTCCCTATCCGCCTGCAAATATTTTATGTTTGCTGTTGTATCAAAACGTGTAATTCAATATGGCTTTGATTACCTATTTTAATACAATTACGCACCCCTAGTAGAAATCACGCACCCCTATCGAAAATCACGCACCCCTAGCAAAAATCACGCACCTCTGACCAGAACTACGCACCCCTACTAGTTCTTATTTTAAACATTAATCTATTTTAAATTCTTTACTCAAATCTTTAATTGTATCTCTTATTTTATCCATTATATTATTACGATGTATAAAATAACTATTTTGGGTATCTGCTGATGGTTTGCATTTAATATTTAGATTGATAAGAAAATAATCAAACCATATACTTTTATTATCTCTATTAAAAATAAATTCATCAATCAATGGATGATTATATAAAACGACATTTTCTAAATGATACAAGGAAACAAACTTTATATTTGAACATATATAGTCAAATTCTTGATCAGTAAGATCTCTAATTCTTCTTATGTAATCGTAAATCTCTCTTCTATCACAAAAACAATCTTGATTAATAGCTACAAGCCCAAATAAATTTTCTTTAGCAATTTGACGCTTAAAAGGATTAAAAAGTCCTCCGGTTAAATTGATTATATTATCATATATCTGAAGTATTGCTTCACCTACTCTATTAATAAATTCTTCATCATTTCCTTCAATGTGCCGTTGTTTCGCTGATGGAGTAAGTAATTTTGATTCAACAAAAATCCCTCCTTTATCAGTTTCAATAATGAGGTCTTGAGCCTCATGCTGAGCTTTACCATAATGATAGTTTTTCTGAACATTTCCTTTATATAGGTTTGATTCAGAAAAAATTTTATAAACATAATTTTCTGCAACTTTACCCATTTGAGTTCTTAAAAGATCATCATAATGTGTGAATTTCTGTAAAGTCCCAAATAAAAAAGAATTTAAAACTAGATGTGGGAGAATAATTTCAATTTTCCCATTTATTTCTACCATAGGGTAAATGCTAATGTATTTGAAGCCAAAATAAAACTCATAATTATTTACCTGAAATTCTTTAATTTGTTTAGCATGAATTTCATCAAATGAAATTATAATACTATCTAAGTATTCTTTATTTTTTTGCACCATGGATACTGCATGCTTGTAAAAAACATCACTAGAACATAAAATTTGCAAATCGATAACTTTTTCTTCTATATCATCATAGTAATAATTAAATTTTTCTTTGAATAGTTCTTTAATATTAATTTTTTTTTCATCATTTTGAAATTTAAAAAAATAATGGTTTCTATAAGAAAGTATATACCAAGCTTCTTGAATATTTTTTTGATTATTTATCATGAGTCTAGTAACTCTTGAGAGTCGTAATTCAATATTTGGTTCAATAATACTAGCATCATAATTTTTGATATCTTTAATTATGCTGTCTAATAATTTGTGACCTTTTAAATTTTGGAGAGTTGTTTTATAACTTTTAATTTGAGTATCATTTATGCATATAAATAAAGTTCCTAAGGCCTCTAATTCCCATGGTTGAAGTCTATTTTTTTTTGGATTCATAATAAGCGTATGCATATCATGCCCTATATAATTTAAAACTAAAGCGTATGATTCATTAGTAATATAACTTAATAAATCATAAACAGATAATCTATTGATTTTTTTCATTAACATAACATAATAATTTTCCATAATTTCCACTCTTTTTGAATTTTGTTATTATAACAATAACTGGATGGTTTATTTAATCTTTTGATCCAACTATTTTAAATATTGAAAATGCTATTAATAGAAAACCACAAGAAAATGAAATTTCGTCATACGCAAAAAAGCCTACAATAACTTTCATTGTTTTTAATAACCATGATGCATTTCCCCCTGATGATAAAATTGCATTATTAATAATAGTATAAAGGCTATCAATCAATGCATTTGAAAATATCAATATTGCAAAACCGGAAATTAATCCTAAATATATTATGAACATTCGTTTTCCTATTTTCAAACAAGCAATACCCCCATAAAACAAATTACAAATTTTTTTTTGCTATTTCAATATAATCATTAATATATTTATCTAATTTTTCAATTTTGCTTTTAACTGATATGTTCTCATACTTTTCTAAATAAAATTTAGTAAAAGCAAAGGCATCAAGTTCAAGTTCCTGGTTTATATAATTAATTCCCTCATTATCAATATTCACCTAATCTAGCTATTCTTTGGCACAATGGTTTTAAATCCAATTTCACTAACCTCTCAAATATTTTCAAAATTTCGTAATTGTTGATTAAATTATATCATATTTTCACTTTATTAACAAGGAAACAAAAAAACAGCTACTCTTTGAGTAGCTAAGTCAAGTGATTTTTTACTTAATCGTAATTTCAGTTCCACTTGTAAACTTAAACGTTATGGTTTTATCTCTATTAACAATTGCTTTTTCAACCATTATCATCCACACATCATTTGACCATTCAGGCAGGTAGTTATCTGCTTTTTTTATT
>DUUN01000673.1 GCA_012841535.1 Gallicola sp.
TTCCATCTCATGTTTTGGAATTAAATGTTGGTTACTTTTTCGATTTGTATAGACCTCCAGGATTTTATATTTCTATCCTATTTCATATTACAATTTTAATATGAGAAAGAAATATTCCAGAAAATAGAGAAAATAATTAATATAGAAAAGATTAAGATTTTTAACTTAAAATAGAAAATTTTGTTATCTTTGTTACATCGTATGAATCTTAAAATATTTATTACCTGCTAGATAAGAGTTTTATTTAATCTTTTACTATGGTTCTTTTTTGCATCATATTATCATATAAAAATCAACAGAGTTTGGCATCTATTAGTTTGAGTGAATATCAAGGATTAAATTGTTTAAAGTATTTTATGTATAGGTATATCACTGAATTTATTAGAGTTAAATATTTTTCTATTAGAATAGTCCATTTAAGAAGTATAACAATTGTACTTAATAGATAAAAATGGCTATATTACAGAATTCTTGTAGACAAAGTAATTAATGTTAGTCCTAAATAAAATATTTTTCTCACCATGAATTATCTTGAATGGAACAATGCAGTTATTAATCACTTTTTCAATTCTGAAAATGATGAAAAGGAAGTAATATTGTACTTCAGTGAAGATATTATTAAAGAAATAGGAGAGAACAATTTCTCTCTTCCCGAAAATGGTTATGTAGAGGATTTTTTTAGAGCGATACGATCTGGGGTTGTTGGAATTAGAAACGACGATTACATCCAACGAATGCTTGAATTAGATGCTAAGTATCGGCAGGGTTGTAGGGCTATTGAAAGAATACCTTTTAATTATCCACCGTACTTAACATATTTACTAACGTTTTTACTTCCTTTTACTTCAGGTAACCTTTTAGAAGGGTTTAGTAGATCTAATTTTCATGATATTGCAAAGAGTTATTTTGAAACTAATAAATTAACGGATGATTATGACAGGAAAATTAAATTTTGTTTAAAAGAAATTGATCATTTATGGGGAGATATTTTTAAATGGTTATTTGAACATAAAAACCTTTCACTGGGCTATATTGAAAAAATTGAAAACCCAGTATTTAATAGGAGGTATGTAAATAAGTTTGAATATCATATAATTTTCCGTAAAGAACAGGAAGAGCAACTTTCAATTATTTTTGACGAAAATAACATTTTGCCAAATGAACCTATTAGTGAAAATAAAATAAAAGAACTTCTTATTGTAAATGCTAATAAATTACGTTTGACAAAAGATGTTATTAAAAGAATTAAGGAAGATGAATATGTAGGGGAAAAATTGGTTAAAAGAGCCTTTAATTATTATATAAACTGGGATGGAACAAATAGATATGACTACTCAAAAAGAACTAATGACACAATATTATTAAAAAGGGGGTATTCAAGAAAAAGACTGGCTCTTTGCCTGGATTTCAATTCTCTTTCTCAAGAAATAAAAATAAAATATCTTAGGATATTTTCTTCTGACGGTTTGTCAGAAGAATTTTCATTATCAGATCTAAAGGAAAGAGAATACAGTGGAATTGAACAATCATTAAAAAATCCTTTATATTCCACACCAGTTGAAAACTGCTTTAATAGTCTAGAAGAAGATATTCAACTGGAAGACAGTGTAAATAGAATAAAATATAACTGGAAAGTAAAAGATTTTTATTTATTTAAAAGAGACTCTCAATTGAAGGACTGGATTGAGATACCTCAGATAGAATATAATATTGGAAAAACATTAATTCTAGTTAAACGAGCTTTTTATTATACATACCTATCTGAATGGTTTGAGAAAGATATCCCTACAAATTACAAAAAAATTTATACAGAAAATTATAAAACAAAGCTACCAGACGGTTGGATAGCCATTACTGTTGACCAAATAACAAAATATCAACATCCATCTTTAATGGAATTGAAAATTAGAACAGGACAAGTACCTAAAATCAACTTTAATAAAGAATTCTTCTATAATTCCTGTATTTATACTGATTTTCTTCCAAACGTATGGATTGAAAACGTCGAAATCGAAAGTGAGGAATTGATTGCAGAATATGAAGATGGATCCAAACTGCCTTTAAAGTTTGATACAGTTTCAAAAAAGTTCTTTTTTAAAGATAGTCATCTGCAAAAAAAAGGGTTCTACTTTAAATTAAAATATGGTGAAATTGAGTATCCACGTTTTATCAAAATAGTAGAATTTGAAAACAAAAAAAGCAATGAAGAAATTGAATCGATACAGCCCAAGCGGAATCTGATTGGTAATATAGCCAGACCTAACGAAGATGTTGCAAATTTTTTTAAGGGTATTGAACATGATTTTGATAGCGATTTGGTAAGAGAAATAAAGCCGCTCCAAAAAAATCCTGTTACACTTGAATGTATTTTTATTAATACAAAGAATGCTAATTCATATATTCAAAATCATAATTATAGTTCTATCCACAAGGGGAATATTTTACTTAATTATATTTCTGAAAAAGGTCGAATTTCGAAGGCTGAATATGATTGTGCTATTACAAGTTTGCTGAAATATTCAGATGAAAGAGAGAACTTGAAAAGTCTTATAACCAATTCAATGTATGATTTACAAAATTTGGGCTATGTTGATTATGATGCAGAACAGGGTTTGATTACTGTTAATAAATCCTCTTTTGTTATAATTCCGACCAAGACCGGTACTACACTACAGTTAATAGGTGCGCGTGATAATAAGTTTGTCAGAGAAATAATAAACTACTCAGTTGAGGGAGGGTATTTTGTTGAAGTAAGAGAAAGTTCTACAGTTTTGTTGCCACAAAGAATATTGATAAAGTTTAAGAGTTGCAACCAAAGAGTTGCTGAAGTATTTGCTAATCACTTTAATTTGATGTTTAAATATGAAGAAAAATTATTCACACAGTTTGCTCTTGCAAGAGCACATAGTCTATTAAATTGGGAGAAATTTGTAAAAGACACAGCAAGTTTAAATTTAGCAGATGACCTAGAAGGTGGGAAAATTTTTGATATTAACAGTTTAACATTCAAAGATAAACCTATAGATTTTAATAGAGAAATTTCTTTTATTCGTTTTGACAATATTAATGGCTATAAAAAAGCATATCGTTTGTGGTTTAAAAACAGATCATTTCACATAGCCGAACTACATTATGGTCTATATTTGTATTTGTACCTTTACAGAGAGCTAAGAAAAGAGGAAATAAAAATTGCACGAGATAGAGGAGAATTGAATTGTTATGAATACAAAGAGAAAGTAAAAAAAATAATAGAGCAAACAGATATACTTTTATATGACGAATCCAAAAGCTGGTTAGGTGTACCGATTACTTGCGGTCTACCAAAATATATCGGTATTTCTTTTACTCTACTTTCAGGAAAAAAACCCATAATTCAAAAATTAAATAATCAATGTTATTTAATTTACAGAAATGTGGATTATATATTTTGTAATAATGTGCTAGTAACATCCCTTATACAGAATTTAACTAAAAAACATAATATATTTACATGAAAAATCCAATAAATGTATTTGACACTATTAAAGAAAGTTTTATCCTCTATATGAAAACAGCTTTTGGAACGAGGTATCCTAAGTTTGAAGAGGAAAGAGAAAACTTGTTAAACAAAGATAAAATTTTTGCTCGGGCTCCATGGGTTGAGCCATTACCTGAATACGAGCGAGTTGGTTTTGTTTTTAAGGATATAGAAGATGTCCCAAATCTTAATGATGAAGAACTCGAAATTTTCAGGAAATTAGCTGGTAGTGGGTTGGTTGGAAATTACCAATTATATAAACATCAATATGAAATGCTTCAAAAAGCAATGGCTGGTAATCATTGTGTAATTACTTCAGGAACTGGTTCTGGTAAAACAGAATCCTTTCTTTTGCCACTTTTTGCTTATTTGAGTAAAGAGTTAAATAAATGGAGGTTTTCAGAGAATAAACTAAACAATAATAATTGGTGGTCTCAAAAAGGAAGGGGGGCAGCCTCATTTATAGGGAAAGGAAATACGACTTTAAATAAATATGCTCAACAACGTCCGAATCCTAATAGACCTTCATCAGTTAAAGCAATGTTAATTTACCCGATGAATGCTTTAGTTGAAGATCAACTTTCTAGATTACGAAAATCTCTTGATTCTGATGTAGTTAGAGAGCTTCTTGATCGTGAGTATAACAAAAATAGAATCTATTTTGGAAGATATAATTCTAACTCACCAGTTTCAGGTAAATTATGGAAATTAAATGATAATAATGAGATTGTTCCTGATTCAAATAAATTTAATCAATTAAGAGAAAAATTAAGCTGTATTGAAAATAAAAATATTGAACTTCAACAGTATTTAGATAAAAATCCTGATAATCTCGACGATAATCAAAAAACAGAATTAGTTGCAAATTTTCAGCGTCTAGATGGTGCAGAAATGCGGACTCGTTTTGATATGCATATAACTCCACCGGATATAATGATTACAAATTTCAGCATGTTGAGTATTATGCTAATGCGTGATATAGAAAATCCAATCTTTGATCAAACAAGAGATTGGTTAGAATGCAAAGATTTACCAACTTCTGAGAGGGAAAACGAAAAGAAAGACCGAATTTTTCATATTATAATTGACGAATTACACTTATATAGAGGTGGTTCTGGATCGGAAACAGCTTATATCATTAGAATGTTGTTAGAAAGATTAGGTTTAACACCTGATAGCGATCAACTTCGAATATTAGCATCTAGCGCTTCTCTTGAAAAAGAAGAGGGGAAAAACTTTTTGAAAAGCTTTTTTGGTGTAGAAAATAAAGAGATTGTTATAATTAGTGGAGCAGAACTTAAACAAGAATGTGTAGATAGTACGCCATTATATTGTCTGGTCTCGGATTTTGAGAAGATCGGAATTTATGCAGCAGCTATTGAAGCTAGCAATCAAGATGTAAATAGTATTGAAAAATTAAATGATTTTTTAAAAAGTAGCCTTGGGATAGAAGACATTGTTGGTTATGTTCTAGAAAATCAAGAGAGTATAAAAAATGCAATGTATTTTGCATTCAAATTCGAAAAAAGTACAAGAGCGGTACCGGCTTTCATAAATGGTGATGACGATAATACACCTAATTCAGTGAGATCTATAGCAGAAGTTTTATTTGGGACTAATAATAAGAAAAACAAGAATGCTGTAAAAGGATTCTTTTTCTTGCTTGGTTTAATGGAAAAGTATAATATCAAACATTCTTTTCCACGATTTCGTTTTCACCTTTTTTATCGTAACATACCTGGACTTTGGGGAGAACTTATTTCTGATGAAGAGATACAAGAAAGAGGTGTACCTATAGGTGAGATACTAAATGCGCCCTTTATAACCCATAATAACCATAGAACTTTAGAGTTGCTTTATTGTGAGAATTGTGGAATTATTGCCTATGGAGGAAGTCGGGTAGAATATTATGGTGATGATAGTGACTTAATCACGGAACTATTACCAATAAGTCCAGATATTGAAGGAGTTCCTGAAAACTCGTCTGCTACAATTGTTGAGAAACGTAAATACAAGGATTTCAGTATATTCTGTCCAGGTTCATATGGTAATGAGAGTGAAAGGAATACAAATATAATTGAACCGGAGTATAGTATTTCTCGTTTAAACGGTGAAAAATTGGTTTGGTGTAATGCTTGGTTGAATGTGAATTCAGGAAAGATTGAGACTCAAAACCCAAATGATCCAAAGAATTATATTAAAGGAAGATGGTTGCGTGTTGCCAAAATATCTACATTAAATGATGAAATAGTAAATGTAGACTACAACATAGAAACAATAAATAATCTGGAAGCATTACCTCATATTTGTCCACACTGCGAAGCTGATTATTCACATCATAAAAAAAAGCGAAAATCCCCATTTAGAGGGTTCAGAACTGGTTTTGGGAAAGTTAGTCAGTTGATGTCGAAAGAACTATTCAATCTACTTCCTGAAGGCGATAATAATAAAAAGTTAGTGGCATTCTCCGACAGTAGGGAAGATGCTGCAAAACTAGCAAAAAACATAGAAGAAGAACATTATAGTGCCTTGCTGAAAGAAGTGTTAGTACATAATTTAACTTCTGATTTGCAGTTTGATAATGATGTGTTAAAGGTAATAGAAAAAAACGATGCAAAAGAGAAAGAAAGATTAAAAGCAATAAATTTAAAAAGATATAATTATTTAGGACAGTTGAGTACTAATGTCATGGGAGAGTTTTCAACTGAAGAACAAAAGAAAGAATTAAATGCTATTAAAGCTAATTTCAAGAAAACGACTGATTTTGTCAATATTGTAATTCGAGAGATGTTGAAGTTTGGTTTAAATCCTGGAGGTCCATTTATCTCAATCCAGAAATTTAGTAATAAACCATGGTACAAATTTTTCAACTTTGAAACTTTTAATTACAACGAAACTATTGATGGATTTAATAATGTAAAATATAAAATTGATAGGCAAATCGAAAGGAACATTGCGGGATTAATATTCGGAAGATTGTTTTACAGTTTTGAGGCTTCAGGTCTAGGATTTGCTACAATTCAGAAAGACAATTTCTTGACACAAAAGGCATGTGAATTAAGTATAGAAATTGAAATATTATTTGAAATCTGTAATTCTTATTTGCGATTATTAGGTGATAATTATAGGCATAATAGAATTGAATATGAATTAACACAATACGAGTCTTTTGAAATGATTCCTAGTAGAAGAAAAGAGAAAAGATATATCCAAGCTGTTTCATCTTTACTAGGTATTGATCAAAATGTTTTAGGTAATACAGTTTTTGCTATCCTACAGAATAATAGTCATAGAGGAAATATTGTAGAAATAAATAATTTATTTATAAAAGTGGTAACTCGAGACTCACATTACTTTAAATGTTCCCATTGTGGAACCATACATCTGCATAATTCTGGGGGTATATGTGTGTTTTGTATGAAAAAATTAAATAATGAGCCAGAAATTGCAACTGTTGAAAAGTTATGGAACGAAAATTATTTAACTGTAAATTTAAATAAAGAATATAAACCATTTAGATTACACACCGAAGAACTTACAGGGCAGACTGATGATCAGTTAACAAGGCAGAGTCAATTCAAAAATATTTTTTTGGACACCAATGATAAACTTATTCAACAAATTGATTTGTTGAGTGTAACCACCACTTTAGAAGTAGGAGTTGATATTGGTTCATTACAGGCTATTTTTCTTGCAAATATGCCGCCACAGCGATTCAATTACCAACAACGAGTTGGCCGTACTGGTAGACGCGGACAGATGTATTCTTACTCATTGACTTTCGCCAGGGGAAGGAGTCATGATGAGTTTTATTTTGAAAATCCATATAGCATTACTGGAGACAAACCTCCACAGCCATATCTTAGTTTAGATCAAGAACGTATTTTTAAAAGAGTTTTAGCAAAGGCTATTTTAAGATTTGCATTTAAAAAGTTACCAATAGCTGATAGAGGAAACTCAGTACATGGAGAATTTGGAGATGTACAGAGTTACTCTAAAGAGAAATTACAAGAAGTAATTGAAATTGATTTGAGTAGTCAGCATTGTAATATAGAGAAAATTTTTAACTCGTTGAATGTTGGTATCTATAAGGGTGGAGAACTTAAAAAATTTGATTTCAAATGTTTAGTACAGTGGATTAAATCACTCCCTAAGGTCATATCAGAACTTATCGATAGACATAACGCTACAAGTGGAGATTTATCTGAGTTACTAGCAGAATCAGGCTTGTTACCCATGGGAGGGATGCCAACAAGAGTGAAAAATCTAATACATGGTTTTAAAGAAACAGGTCGTGAGTTTATTCCTCTAAGCATTGATAGAGATATAAGTGTTGCAATATATGAATTTGCACCTAAAGCACAGAAGACAAAGGATAAAGGGGTTGTTCAAGCAATCGGGTTTACACCAAATATTCAAGGAATATATAAAACTCGTGATGGATATACACTTAAAAAATTCAATGATGATTCCTTTACAGAAAGAAAATGGTTAATTCAAAATAAAGTAACAAAATCTATTCATTCGGTCCCTTACAGAGATATCTCAGAAAAGCAGATGTTAATTGATAACAATCCAGATTGTAGCATTTTTATTGGTGCTATACCTGCTGCTTTTAGAACTGATTTTGAAACTCCGAGAGACTCAAATGAAGATTTTGAATTTAGTTTTTCAAAACCATTAACGTTTGCAGAATCAGGAACAAGTCCTGATAAAAAAAATAAAGGTAATTATTGCATAAAGTACTCACAGCAAGAGGTGACTTGGAAAATTAATAATAATGGGGGAGACTTGTTTAAAGGGCAATATGTCAGTCATCAAAAATATTGTGCTACATTTAATCAACAATGGATATTAAAAGAATTTTTGAGCGATTCCCACAATCTAAGTGGTGTTGAAGAGGAAATTGCTTTAACATCAAGTAAAGTAACAGAGGTTTTTAGAATTGAACCAGAACAACTTGATTTTGGATTAGATATTAACCCATTCTCTAAAGATGTATTTAAGTCAGCATCTTCCAAGGGTGCATTTTATTCTGCAGCATTTTTACTACAAAGAACACTTGCACATGATTTAGATGTTGACCCAGAGGAAATTGAGATTGCAGCAATTGAAAGTTATAATCTACCTGAGAAAGAAGGTGTAAAAAATAGAAGTTCAGCAAGTATTGTTTTAACTGATGAACTTCCAAATGGTTCAGGATTTGTTCAACAACTGTATGAGGAGTTTGACAAATATCTTAATTTGTGTATTAATCCCGAGCCCGAAATGCCAGAACATATCTACAATTATTCAATAATTACTAATCAAGAAAGTTTTGATGCAGGTTATGCGGACTTGAAGAATTATCGCAATATGAACTTTCATCCCTTACTGGATTGGCGTTTGGCTGTTGGATTATTGAGGGTTCTATCAGATCCAAACTATTTTTCAGGGCTGAAAGAATCAGACTATAAACATCCAGAACTTACAAATTGGTTGGAGTTTTCCAAATCATTAGCATATAAAATGGCAAATAATTTTGAAAATATTAAATATATGCAATTTGATAAACTACATGGCTTTTGTATTGCAGATACGTACAATGTAATCATAACTCATCCGTTTTGGAACTATTCAACTCATCAACCCAATGAAGAGGTTAATATATTGACATCAGCAATGTGCACTACTGGATTAGAAAATTTATATTTTATTGATACATTCAATTTACATAGACGTCCAGGATTTTGTTATGGTGAAATTATAAATAGAATTATAAATGAATGAAATAATATATATTTCACCTAGTACATTTTATTATTGGGAAAAATGTCCATTACAAGCAGTTTTATCTAAACTCCCTGAATCAAGGAATTTTTTCCCAAATAATCCTGATGCAGATTTGGGTTCATTAATTCATAAGTTTTATGAAAAACAGAATGAATGGAAGATTGATTCACTAGAAAGATTTAATCTAAAATGGAGTCATGAAATAATTGAAATGAATAAGTATTATAAGGAGAATGAATTGCAAAGCATTTATTTTCCAATTCAATGGTATGCTAGTTATTATACTGTAAAAAAGATGTTACTTTGTAATAATTTAATCAATAAACCTATCCATTTTAATACTAATTCTTCAGAATTTAAATATTTATATGAACAGTGGATTAATAATGATGTAGTTGGTGGAAGAGTAGACTTACTAGTTAAAGAAAATGGTGTAGTTAGGCAAGTAGTAGATTTCAAGACTGGTAAGATTTTTGAGAAGTTAGGTAAAACAATTAAATTAAAGGAAGTCTATAAGCAACAACTTGCTTTGTATGCATCGGTAATACTTGAAAATCAGAATTATATGCCGGAGCTGTATATTGAGCAAATAAGCGGAAGAAGATTCAAAGTTGATATTGACAGCAATTATATTCAAGATTTGAAGAAAAGAGCGATAGACTTAAAAAACAAAATTAATTACACAATTCAAAATAATACATTTGAAAATCTTAGTGTTTGTAATACTGAGAATTGTGAATATTGTTTTTATAGGCATAATTGCGATATGTATAAAAATACTTTTATGAACAAGAGGATTGGCTTAAGAATTGATCTGATTGGTAAAATTTCGAATGTTAAGTCAGATATAATTACTCTAATATCTGGATCAGGTAATTTTAAGATAAAGAATGTAAGAAAAGTATGTAAATATAAAGTAAATTACGACTGCGAAGTTTATAATTTATTTTTTCCTGAGAATAATGATAATATTGTTTTTGAAACAACAAGCACTGTAATTAAATATGAATAGTAAAATCCCTGTAATCTCTTTTTTTACTGGTGGTGGTTTTCTTGATATGGGTTTTGAACAAGTCGGCTTCAAGACTGTCTTTACTAATGAATATGACCCAGATTTTGTAAAACTATATGAGGAAGGTATGACTTCTTGGGCATTAAACGAGAAGATTAAAAGGCAGTATAAAATAGCATCCACTGAATCTATAACAAATTTAAGTCCATCAAAAATAGAATCTTTAGCATTTATAAAAGGAAAGCCAAAGATTTGGGGTATAATTGGTGGACCACCTTGCCAGGATTTCTCATTGAACGGTACGAAGAATGGATTTGATGGAGAAAGAGGTAAGATGACTATGGTCTTTTTCAATCGAATTAAAAAGATGCAACCTGCTTTCTTTGTTATGGAGAATGTGGTTGGGATGTTAAGAAAGAAGGACACAAAAGAAACCGTTGCACGAATAATTGCGAATAACTGTAGTAATGATTATTATATTGGTAAGAATATATTAAATGCACTTGACTATGGGGTACCACAAAATCGTGAGAGGGTTTTTATCGTAGGTTTTAACAAGAATGTTTTTAAACTAAATCATTTAATAAACAGTAGTAATGAGATTTATAATCTTGATTTTCCTTTAGTAGCGCAAAAATATCCTAATGCAAAAAAAAAATATAATTGGCCAAAGCAAAACAAGTTTGGCGAAACACCTGTTTTAGACGAGTTAATTCCAATTGAATTAACTGTAGCTAATTGTTTGGTAACCAAAGAGGATAAGAATAATAGGCTGGCTAATATTGACGAATATTTTCCATTAAGACGAAATGCTGATGAAAAGAAAAAAATAAATGAAGGAGACACCAATAGACCTTCTTTTAAAAGATTGCACAGGTACAGATATAGCCCTACTACATGTTACGGGAATAACGAAGTACACTTACATCCTTATGAAAACCGTCGAATTTCAGTTCGTGAAGCCCTAAGAATTCAAGGGGTCCCAGATGCTTATAGATTCACAAAAGATATATCTCTAACTAAAAAGTTTAAATTGATAGGTAATGGTGTACCTGTACCATTAGCAAGAGTTGTTGCAGAAAGTGTGCTTAACATAGTAAGCGATATAAATAATTTTATTACTGAGTAAAATATTGACTCGTTTCAAATGATATATTAGATTGAATATTTTTATAGAGTCAGAGACTATCAATAAATTAACAGCTTTCTATTGTGCAGAAAATTTTATTTTGATAAAAGAGGACGATGTGGTTGATGTAGAAGAGGAATAAGACTGTATTTGGGTATCTCCAAAGTAACTTAGCACTGGACAATTGAAATTATAAGTAGGAAAAAGAGGAAGTCAATTTCTCTGGAGCACAAAACACTATTCTACCTTAAGGTCTTAGAAAAGTTTCTTTGAGAGCTTACTCCTAATTTATTTACGAGGCAGCAGAGTTCTATTTTCTGTAGTACAGGGGTTTCTTTTTAAGAGTAGGGGAGCGACTGACTGTGGATGCTTTGTTACTGCTAAATGATTGAATACCTGTAAAAAAAAGAACTAAAACAGCGCAAAAATCAAAGTTTGAAATGGTACAGTGTAAACTGAGAATGTCTAAGACTGCTCAACTACTTGTATGAACAGCCCACTAGGTGATCGTTAACAAACTCGGTTACCATTATTATTACTCATGACTATGGTTTTTGGATTCAAACTGAAGGTATTGATTCCAGCATTTCAAAATCTATATTGGGTGCTCCATTTGCAGTGGGTTTTCTCTTAAACATTGTGCCATAGTTGGTGTGTTCATCAAAGAAGCCGAAGCTGCGGAGCAGGAA
>DUUN01000733.1 GCA_012841535.1 Gallicola sp.
AAATTTAAATTAATAAATATATGATAAAATAATTTTACAGGGTATTTATTTTAAGCATATTAAAATTTATTAGATTTTACAATAAATTAATGGAGGTGGAAAATGCGGTTTTCAGTTGAGCTTGAATTGGAAAATGAGTTGTTTCCAAAGGATAAAAACAGAGTAATTCTATCTTTTTTAAAAAGAAATTTTAGTAATTATGATATGGATTTTTATAAAAGAATGTATGAAGATGAGGTAAATAAGCCTAAGGATTATTGTTTTTCATTATTTATGGGGAGATGTGAATTCTTAAAAGATGAAATAAGAATTCCAGACAAAAAAATTATTTTGAATTTTTCTTCCTATAATATGGAAGATGGAATTTATTTTTACAATTCTATTTTGGAAAATAAGAAGAACCCCTTTAAAATAAAAAACAATACTATGAAAATTTCCGGTATAAGAATGATTAAAGAAAAAACTATTAAGGAAGAATCCATTATTGTAAAAACTCTTTCGCCTATAGTAGCTAGAAAACATACAGGGGATAATAAAAAAACCTGGTATTATTCTCTAGATGAGGAAGAGGGTAAAAAACAGTTAGATTATAATATAAAAGAAAATCTTTTAAGAGTATTTGGTGATGAAGTTAAGTATGATTTTAAGGATTTAAAAGTAAATGTATTAAGAAATAAAATTGTAAAGGTGAAAAATTACAATATTGTAATTCCTAGTAATATTGCTGTTTTGGAAATTAAGGAAAAACCATATATTTTAGATTATTTGTATAAAGCAGGATTAGGCTCAAAGAAAAGTCAGGGATTTGGAATGATAGATATTATTTAGGAGGTGATAATTTGATAGAATTTAAAATGGGAGATTGGAGAACCAATGCTTCTTTATTGGGACTTATGAATATATTAGATCATGTGGGAAAAGAATATGTTTTTTCTCAAGATGGGCAAATACTTAAAGTTTCTAAAGAGGTCTTAGAAGGTTTTGAAATAGATTATTTCAAATATTTCATAGATACTTATGAAAAACACCTTCCTTGGTATAGAATAGCGAGTTATAATGAAAAAATTAAAAAATATTTAAGCAAATTGAATGAATTCAGTGAAGAAAATTTAAAGGATTTGAATAAGCAAATAGATTTGGTAAAAGATTATATGAGAAGACCAAATTATATTAAGGTATATGAATTTATTGATCAAAATATAGATATTGTTGAGAAAGTAAAAGAGTTAAAGAAAATTAATCTTAAGAAGAAAGAAAATGTTATAGATAAGATTATTGATATTGAAAATGAATTAAGATTACTAAAAGAAATAACAGACTTTGTAAATACAGATAAAGCAAGAGATTATATGGGAGCAAAAGGAGTAATATTTTCATATATAAATAGAGGACTGAGTAGTGGTAGATCAGGTATTTCATTTTTGAGTCAAAAACCTAAAATAAATGATATTTTTATAGATTATAAAGAGTATTTTTTGGATACATTATTAAAATATAATGAAGAAAATAAAGATAAGTATAAATATAATTGTTTTTCATGTAATAATCCTATAAATAATTTAAAAATAAATATGAATTTGGTAAAGGATACTGGATTCGATCAAACTAGAAAATCATCTTATATATGGAATCATGAGTCAGATTTTGCAATTTGTAATGAATGCTTGTTTTTATACTCTTGTTTATCAGCGGGTTTTTACTATTCATTAAATGAAG
>DUUN01000572.1 GCA_012841535.1 Gallicola sp.
AAATATGGTAATCAATTATTATTACCTGATCAAGATATTCTTAACTATTTATATAGTCAGTATATTAAGGAAGTAGCTGAAGAAATCTGGAATTATGATACAAGAAAATACTTAAGCTATTTTACACGAAGTTTAGGTGAACATAGTCTTCAATGGGTTATGGAAAATACATCTATACTTCATTTTTGTGGCAGACCAAACCTTGGGAGCCAAAAAGTAACAGTAGGTTTACTGCCCTGTATCTTAATTATAAACAATTACTAAATAGAATAGAAAACAACTATTAATATATTTTATCTTAAAAGAAAAAACCCTAAAAATTAAACTTATAAGTTGATTTTTTAGGGTTTTTCTAACTCTTAACAAGATTAATATTCTCTTTCTGCAAAAGCTTCAATTATATTTAAAATTCCAAAAATCATAAAATAGGAACCTACTAAATAAGTTATTGTTAATGCAGCACTAAATGGATTCTTTAGTAGTAATATACCTATAATTATCCCTAATATATTTATAACTACCTTAAACCAATAGTAACTATTGCTAATTATTTTTGCTAATCCGCTATTTAGTAAGCCTTCTATTGACCTAATAATAAACCAAAAGGCAAATACATATGGTAGGGCTGCTGCACTTCCATATAAATTAAATAGTAGTAAGATTCCTATAAGTAAATTTATTACACCTATTACTGTTATAAATGTAGAGCGGTATCCTGTTACTTTTCTAATTCTTCTCCTAAGAAAAAGTTGGAAAACACCATCAGATAAGGCCGAAATTCCAAATATCATAACTATGGCCAGTAAATTAACTGTTGGGTCTTTAAAAGCAATTAAAGAAGCAATAATAAAAATAATACCAATAATAAGATTTTCCCAATTGAATTTAGCTTTTCCTCTTGTCATTTTATCATCTCCTATTAATGATATACCCTATAATTTATACAATAAAAAATTCAAGATATATTTCTACATCTTGAATTTTTCACTTTACTTATTATGTTTTTTTATTATAGTTCATCATCATCATTTGATTCTTCTAATATTTCATTTACATAATGTATACTATCTTTAGCATTTTTCCTTACATCTTCAGCTGCTAGTTCAAAATCATTGGCTATAAAATCTATAACCATTGGCATATTCATTCCAGTAAATATGTCGAATTTTTCACCGGACATTATTAACTCTGATACTGTATTACAAGGAGTTCCTCCCATTAAATCAGCTAACACTGTGAATTTATCTAATTTTTTAGTAACATCTTTAAATTTATTTAGAAAATCTTCTTTTCCTTCAGAAGCTAATAATGATACAGTATGTATATTATCTTGAGGTCCCATTATCATTTCAGTACTATTTTTCAACTCTTCACAAAGTATACCATGACTAATTAATATTAAATGATTCATAAACTTTTCCTTTTCTATTTACTAATTATGCCTAAAGCAGATAGTGCTATAGATACTACTAATACTATAAATATCGCTTTTGTTGAGGTCATCTTTTTTTTGCCTAGTAACTTATAAACAGAAAATACTATTGCTGCAGGAAATATTCTAGGTAAAATCATATCCAAAGTATTCTGTATATTAATAGTTACATTTCCAATTTGAGGAACTAGTGAAATATTAACATTTACCATAGTTGCAACTAATCCACCAACCATAAATACTCCTAATAATGTTGCTGCATTAGTTAAAGCATTTAGTTTGTTCTGCATAGTTGTTACTAGGGTAACACCTTCTTTATAGGCAAATTCTAATTGCTTCCATCTAAAAACAACTATTACAAATTGTGCTATCATCCATATAATACAGCCAAGTGGGTTACCAGCTATGGCCATAGCTGCTGCCAAGGCTCCAAATATTGTAGGAATCAATGAACCGAAGAGAGAATCACCAATCGCTGCCATTGGTCCCATAAGCCCTACTTTAAGACCCTGAACAGTTTCTTTTGCCTGTATACCTTCTTTTTCTTCAATAGCTAAATTAATACCTGTTATTAAAGTATTTACA
Source organism: Gallicola sp. (assembly GCA_012841535.1). Taxonomy (GTDB): domain Bacteria; phylum Bacillota; class Clostridia; order Tissierellales; family Peptoniphilaceae; genus Miniphocaeibacter. Next base: position 2,018 of record DUUN01000572.1, read on the forward strand.
AAGTTACTAGTATTGAAGAATTGGGAATGGGTTTTCATCATTTCTTTAAGTTCTGGAGTATCATCGCCATAAATCTTTCTTAATTGAGGAAGAATAGTATAAAGATATCCTGAACCTTGCATTCTCTCATAATTCCAACCCCATTGAATAGCAAATAAGTTTCTAATATTAATCTGTTTAAAATCTTTTTTTGTTAGTTTATTATTAGAGTTCGTCATCTTCTACCTCTCCTTCATTTGAGCTTTCGGCTTTCTCTACTACTTTAGGTAGCTCTATATCCCTCTTGTATTGTAATATTGCAAAGGCAAATCCTATTAAGGCTATTGCTAACATTGGTAAAGCATTGAAATTTCCTGCAAAGTTTTCTACTACTTCTGCAACACCACTACCTAATAATTGCATTCCTGAAAATACTGTTGTTAATAGTGCAGTAATTACAAATCCTAAAATCAAGTATGGTAAGTGTTTTTTTACTGGTAAGTATCTAAGTAAAATAGCAAACCCTACTGCAGGTAATACCGCTCCTGCTACAGATAATCCATCTCCTAGCCATTTTAAATTACCATTTAGAACAGCAACTATTTTTTCTACCATTCCTCCACCAAAAGCTAAGGCTAGAAACACTGGCAATGCTCTAGATAAAAACCAAGGAAGTATGCCTAGTAAGAAATTCCTTTCAATACCCTTATAGTCCATTTTTTCAATTTTGTTATCTATTCTATGTGCAAAAAACGTGTTACAGAAACGTCCCAAAATATCTGTTTGAATCATTAAACTGGCTACTGGAACAGCTATTGCAGCAATTGCTTGTTCTGGATTCATACCTATACCAATAGAAAAAGCTGTTGCTAAAATAGTTCCAGAGTTAGCATCAATTTTAGAAGCTCCACCAAAAGTACCAACTCCCAATACTGTTAATTGCATACTACCACCAATAAACAAACCTGCTCCAACATCTCCCATAACAATTCCAGTAATTAATCCTGCCCATACAGGTTGACTTATAGAAGTCCAGATTCCAAGTTCATCTAAAATTTGCCACCCTGCGTATATTGTTAATATTAAAATTTGCCACCAAGCTATACTCATTTTATCCTCCTACTTAACTTTGCTAAGTAAGGACATAAAGTCCTCTTCTTTATCACCAGGAACCATTTGAGATACTATTTTTACTCCTAAATCATTAATTGCTTTAAAATCTTCGATATCCTTTTCCTCAACATTAATAGACTTTGTAATAGACTTTGTGTTTTTACTTTGTGACATATTTCCAACATTAATTTCTTCTATTGGAACACCTAATTCAATTAATTTTAATATGTAATTAGGTTTCTTTGCTATTATAAATAAACGTTGAGAATCATATTTGCCTGCTACAATATTATTTGCAGCTTTTTCAACAGGTAAGACACTTAATTTCACACCTGAAGGAGTAGCTAATTTTAAGCCACTTTTTTCTATATCATTTTTTGCTACTTCATCATCAACAACCATAAATCGACCTATATTTAATTTCGTTGCCCAAAGATTTGCAACTTGTCCATGGATTAAACGTCCATCTATTCTTACACCAATAATACTCATTTCTTCCTCCTTTTCTTTATTAATTAATATTGCTATTATCTTCTAGCTTTGTAAATAATGGCTTGTCTACTAAATTAATCTCCTCTGAATAAATCCCTTCGGTTTCAAAAATCACTATTTCGTTAATACCTTCTTTGAAAAATCCCCTTGGTATGTATAAAGTGTCCATAGGTCCTCTATTCCAAAATCTACCAATATTATTTCCATTTACCAGGACTATGCCCTTTCCAAATTTGCTAGTATCAATATAACTATCTTTAGGGTTAGAAATATTTAACTTATACTTATAAAAAGCCGGTATGTTTTTTTCCCATTTTTTAGAAAAATCTATATTGTCAATAAGATCAAAGTTAATTACAAACTGCTCCCAATTAAGTATAAAATGCAAATCTGACATAACCCCTGTTCTAATACCTTTTCTCTGAGTATCTGCTAATAATTTATGACCATAATTTACCCTCCCCATATTTTCAATAAGTATGTCTAATTGGTTACTATCCTCCTTTATATTAGTTTCTATATCATCTCCTATTTCCTCTTGATACTGAGTTACTAAATGTTTTCCATTTAAGTATACCTGGGCTCTATCTCTAGCATCTATTATTCTAAATCTTTCTTTGTCTGAGTCTTTCTTTACTCTTGTCCTATATAGCATGTAACCATAATACTGGTCTAGTTTTTCCATATTCAATGGATACTTTGTAGTTGTTTTATGACTTATATCATCTATTACTTCAAATAGGCCTACCTTTTTATACAGGGGAATATTATTAACTTCCATAGATTCTTTTATTAAAGGTTTTCCCTGATTAATATTTGGATACATCTTATGTACTAATTTTTGTATGCCATAATATTTTTCCGTTGGATTTCCCTGTTCATTCAGTGGTGCTCCATAATCGTAAGATGTAATTTGTGGTAAGTCCTTTCTTCCTCTAGCAGAACATCCATTCATAAAACCAAAGTTAGTTCCTCCATGAAACATATATAAATTTATACTACCTAAATTTAAAACCTCTTCTATAGCTTCAAGTAGCTCTTCTGTTTCTCTTTTAACAATAGGCTCTCCCCACCTATTAAACCAGCCATCCCAAAATTCCATACACATTAAGGGCCAGTTTTTTCCATGGTCATTATGAAATTCTTTTAATTCTTTAAAATTCAACCTACCCTTTGAGCCAAAATTTCCAGTTGGTAAAATATCATGTTCTATCATACTTCCAGCTCTTAATGTTGCTAACCAAGACCCATCAGATGTAAATAAAGGAACTTTTACTCCAAATTTTCTCATTAGTTTATATATTTGTTCTAAATATTCCTTATCTTCACCGTAGGAGCCATATTCATTTTCTATTTGCATCATAATAATAGGACCATTGTTAGTAACTTGTAAAGGAGTTAGTATTTTAAATAAAACACTATAATACCTTTCAACATATTCTAAAAACTTAGGATCTGAAGAACGAATTCTACAATCCTTATTTAATAACCAAGGAGGTAGTCCTCCAAATTCCCATTCTGCACATATATATGGTGAAGGTCTTACTATTACTTTCAAATCCATTTTTCCTGCCATTTCAATAAATGCCTTTAAATCTAAAATACCACTAAAGTCAAACTCTTCTTCTTTAGGCTCATGTACATTCCAAGGAACATAAGTTTCCACTGTATTAAAGCCTAGGGCTTTTAAATTATGTAGTGAATGATTCCAGTCTGAAGGATGAATTCTAAAATAGTGAATTGCACCTGATAGTATTTTAAAAGGTTTTCCATCTAGTAAAAAATTTTCTTTAATTTCGAAAGTTGTCATATTATCTCCTATTCTTTTTCTTCTACTCTTAAATGTTCTACTTGGTATATTAATATATTAACCTAGGATATCTTGTTTGTCAACACATTCTTATCTTATAAATAAACCTTATTATATTAAGTTAAGAAAAAGTAATAATTGTTTATTTTTATCCATGATTCATGTTAAAATAGTAGATATGATATATTAATATAATAAGTAAGAATTATTCAATTCCATTATTGACATATAAACTATATCTTCTTTTATTTACTATAATGTAATTGGAAATTGTTAGTTACAATGCTAAAATAACCTACAATACTTAAAGCATTAAGAATTTTAATAAATCTAAAAATATTTAACTATTACAAGGAGGATATTATGGCTCGAATACCAAAATATCAACAGATAAAAAGTGATTTACAACTTCAAATTCAATCAGGAAAGTTTCAAAATGGTGACCGTTTCTATAGTGAAGCTGATTTAATGAAACTATATAACGTTAGTTCTATTACAGTAATTAGAGCAGTAAGAGAATTAACAAATGAGGGCTACTTAGTTAGAAAGCAAGGAATAGGCACCTTTGTCTACCGTTCAAGAAAAAGAAAGTTAGTTGAGTTTTCCGATATAGAATTATTTCCCTTAGAAAAGGATAAGGTAGAAGTTTTAAATATAGAAAAATGTCAAGATGAAAAAATATTAAAGAAACTAGAACTTTCAAAAGAACAATCCTATTATAAAATTACAAGGGTTAGAACCGCAGACAATATACCTTATATTTTTCATACCTCATATATACCGACCGAATATATAAAGGAGGATTATGATAAGCCTTCATATTATAACTCTATTTATCAACGTTTTAAAACGGATTTTAATATTCATATGAATGACCAACTATCAGTAGAAACAAATGAAGTAAAGTTTCCAACACCTGAAGATGTTGCAAAAATTCTAAAAATGGATGTAGATGAACCAACTGTATTTCAAGTAAAAACTACTAGACTAAAATTAAACAACAAAGTCGTTGAATATGTTGAAACCTATAAAAAATGGGACTATTATAAAATAGAATTTTCAACTTTCGAAAATAATAATTAAATAGATTTATTATTTAAGTTAAATCTATTTAAT
>DUUN01000051.1 GCA_012841535.1 Gallicola sp.
AATTTTAAAAAAGATATATTATTAGATGAATATAGTAATAGTTGGCCAGGAACTATGTCTGAAGAAAAAGCAAGAATAGTAAAAATAAGTTTTTCTAAAGAAGCTTATAATCTTTTGAAGAAAAATGGACCATTTATAGTAGAAAATAACTACTATTCTTTTCAGAATACAGACTTTCAATTAGATATAAGTTTTTTTAAGGAATTAGGACATAATAGTTTTACAAATGATGAATTAGTGTTATATACAACTACACATGAGGGAAAAATTATTGCTTCAAATAAATTAAAGATTAACAGGAGGATATTATGGAAGTAAAAAATAATGGACAGATGTTTTATATAGGAAATGAAGAAAATCCTGACGCTAAAATACATTATAGTATAGGGAAAAAAGGCATTAATGTAAAAAGTACTCAGGTAGATCCTGAAAAAAGAGGGCAAGGTTTAGCAGGCTATATAACTAAGTATGTTATAGACTATGCTAGAAAAGAAGGTTTAAAAGTTAATCCTGTTTGCTCATATACTGTTAAATATTTTGAAAAACATCCGGAAGATGAAGATGTTATGTATAAGAAATAAATTTTAAATATATGAAAAAAGAATATTTTTAAAGGTAAATCTATGAATAAAATAATTACTATATTTTCGAATAGTGGTTTAATTAGGGAGGTTTTCAATGTTTGACTTAGTAGCTGTTGATAGTAAATGGGGTATAGGGAAAAACAATGATTTATTAATTAGAATTCCAAAAGATACTAAATTCTTTAAAGAAGTAACAGTAGGAAATATAGTTTTTATGGGAAAAAATACCTTAGATTCACTTCCTGGAGGTAAGCCTTTAAAAAATAGAGTAAATATAGTATTAACTTCCAAGGAAATAGAAATGGAAAATTTAATTGTAGTTCATTCAGTAGAGGAATTACTTAAAGAGTTAAAAAAACATGATTCTGACAAAGTCTATAATATCGGCGGTGGAAAAATATTTGAACAAATGTTAGATTATATGGACTATAGTTTAGTTACGAAAATAGACAAAGATTTAAATGCAGATACATTCTATCCGAATTTAGATGAAAAAGATAATTGGGAGGTCGTAGCAGAATCTCAAGAACATGAGTATAACGGCATAAAGTATAGGTTTTTAAAATATAAGAATAATGATGTAAAGAAATTCTAATAATATAGGTTAAAATAAGAGGAAATTATTATTGAATATTGAAAGATAATTTTGAAAAACAGGGTTAATATATCTTAACATAATAAGTTCTAAAACTTTGCTTACAATTACGGGAATAATTTTAGTAAATAAAAATTATAAAAAATTTTAATTAAAGTAGGAAAACATGGAAAAACCAAAAATATATACAATGAAATTTAATAAAGTATATCCACTTTATATACAAAAAGCTGAGAAAAAAGGGCGTACAAAGGCTGAAGTCGACGAAATAATATTTTGGATGACCGGTTATAATGAAAAAACCTTACAAGAACAGGTAAACCAAGATGTGGATTTTGAAAATTTCTTTAAAAATGCTCCAAGAATCAATGAAAATATTTCCTTAATAAAAGGAGTAGTTTGTGGAATTAGAGTGGAAAATATAGAAGACGATATTACACAAAAAATTCGCTATTTAGATAAATTAATTGATGAATTAGCTAAAGGAAAGTCCTTAGATAAAATATTAAGGAAATAATAATTTTTCAACATATATAAAAAATTAAATATAAAGCAGTAGATTTTTATTTTAAAATACGATAATGTAAGTATAAAAGCAAGTCTACTGCTTTTTTCTTATAAAACTATATTTTAATTATTCAAGGAGGCAAAATGTTAAAATTAATTGAAGAACTTTCAAATGCGTATGGAATTTCAGGCTATGAGGACGAAATTACAAATATTGTAAAAAAATACGCAGGGGATTTAGAAGTAACTACAGACAAATTATTTAATACATACTTAAAAAACAATAAAAAAGACCCTAATAAAATCACAATTATGTTAGATGGTCACCTAGATGAAGTAGGATTTATGGTTCAATTTATTGATGAAAAAGGTTTAATTAAATTTATTCCAATAGGTGGATGGGTAGTTGAAAATATTCCAGCTCAGCTAGTAGTTATAAAAAATTCCCAAGGAGAATACATTAAAGGAGTTGTATCTTCAAAACCACCACATTTTATGTCAGAAGAGGAAAGAAAGAAAAAATTAACTATTGAAGATTTATCTATAGATGTTGGAGCAAACTCAAGAGAAGAAGTTATAAATGATTTTAAAATTGAAGTTGGAAATCCAATCACACCTTTTGTTAATTTTGAATATAATGAAAGAAATGGAACAATGCTAGGAAAGGCCTTTGACAATAGACTTGGGACAGCCTGTGTTATTGAGGCGATGAAAAAATTATCTAAAGAGGATTTAGACGTAAATCTTGTAGGTGCATTAGCGGTTCAAGAAGAAGTTGGACTACGAGGTGCAAAAGTAACAGCACAAACAGTTAAGCCTGATTTAGCAATAATTATAGAAGGAAGTCCGGGAGATGACAACTTTAGTGAAGAGTATAAAATACAAAGTGGATTAAATAGAGGACCACAATTAAGATACAGGGACAATTCCTATATTACTAGTTATAAATTTGTAGATTTTGCAAGAAAAATTGCAGAAAAAAACAATATTCCATATCAGACTGCAGTAAGAACAAGTGGTGGAACAAATGCAGGAAATATTCATTTAGTAGAACAAGGTATTCCTTGCCTAATAGTAGGAATTCCAGTACGATATGTTCATACACACCACTGCTATGCAAATATTAATGACTATAAAAACGCCCTTAAATTAGTATGTGAAGTAGTTAGAAATATAAGTGGTGCAACAATAGAAAATTGGTAAAATTTAAGGTTATAAGCATATTGTTTATAACCTTTTAAATTAATTATGGTGAAAATTATGAAAAAAAGAAAAAAGAATAAAAAAATAAAGAAAAGCAATCCTCTACTACATTATTTAGTAGTAATATTAGGTTTACTAATAGTGCTATGGATAGATGCTAAATGGAATATTAAAGTATTAAATGGTATAAATTCAGGATTTTATTTTGCAATTATAGGCTTATTATATTTTATTTATGGTTTCTTAGTTTTCGGGTATAAAAAAATTAACAGTATAGAAACTATAGGGGTTATTAGATTTGGAATTTTTTACATTGTATCATTATTTATTATAGTTAAAGGATTTATTTATCCATCCTTTTCAACAATATTAGATATGGATAAACTCTTTAAAATATTTTATCTTTTAACAGGTATATTATTTGGATACTATAAAAGATGAAATTAAGAAGAAGATACATTAGGAGGTGTAGTATATGTCAAAAGCAAAAAAACTATTGCATTATGTAATTGCAATAATAGGTATTTTGATATTGGCTCAAATAGATTTTAAATATAGTGAGCATGTAGGTAAAACGTTTAAAATGGGATACTATCCCATTTTTATGGGTCTTATATATTTTATATACGGATATTTAATATTTGGATATAAAAAAATAAAAAATTTAAAAATCTTAGACCTTATAAAGTTTTTAATATTTTTTGTAATTTCCATTTTATTTTTTACTAGAGCCTTTATATATCTTCCGGAAATTTTCTCTAAACTATTAATGCTTAATTATGATATGACTTTTAAATTATTCTATATAATTATAGGAGTAATTGTAGGAAATAATAGTAATTAAAACTTAAAATATAGAAAACAAAATGAAAGGAAATATAGTGTATAAAATACTAATAGTAGAGGATAGTTCCTCAATTAGAGACGAGTTAGTTGTCTTGTTAGAAAATAATTTGTATGAAGTAGTAGCTGTTACGGATTTTGCAAATATTTTAAAAAAAGTTGAAGAAGTCAGTCCGGATTTAATTTTATTGGATATAATATTGCCGAATATAAATGGGATAGATATTTGTAGAGAAATACGACAAAAAAATGATACTCCGATAATATTTGTAACTAGTAAAGCTACAACGGAATCAGAATTAAATGCAATTTTAATTGGTGGAGATGATTATATTACAAAACCATACAATGCTGCTGTTTTACTGGCTAGAATAACATCGGTTTTAAAACGATACGGTAAAGGAAAAAATAATACAAGTTATATCTGCAAAGGGTGTAAATTGAATTTATTGGATTCTACTATTTCATATAATGGACAAAGTACAGAACTTACTAAAAATGAACTTAGAATTTGTTATAATCTTTTTTCTAAATGTGGACAAATTGATCCAAGAGAGTATATTATAGAAGATTTATGGGATAATGAAATGTTCATAGATGATAATACCCTTTCAGTTAATATTACTCGAATTAGAGGAAAATTAAAGGATATAGGAGTAGAGGATTTAATAAAAACTAAAAGGGGGATTGGATATAAAATATGAAATTAAAAGATTATTTAGAAGATAAATTATTAATTATTATCTTGAATATAGGATTGATGATTTTATCTGGAGTGTACTTATATTTTTGTAATGTCTCTAAAAATGAAATCTTAATTTATTTAGTAATCTGGATCTTTGTTTTATTCTTGTATCTTTTTGTTAATTGGATAAAAAGGAGAAAATATTTTAATAAAATATATGAAATTTTAAAAGATTTGGATAAATCATATTTAATTTCTGAAATAATGCCAAAATCCTATAACCTTGAGGATAATTTAAATAGGGATATTTTAAAGATTTCAAATAAATCAGTAATAGATGAAATTAACTATTTTAAAAAAGATAAAGAGGAGTATAAGGAATTTATAGAAAGTTGGATTCATGAAGTAAAACTACCAATAACAGCAATTAATTTAATTTGTGATAATAATAAATCAAATATAACAAGAAAAATAAAATATGAACTGGCAAATATTGAAAATGATGTGGAAAAAGCTTTGTTTTATTCAAGATCGGATAATGTCTACAAGGATTATATTATACGAAAAATTAATTTGAAGAACATGGTTTTAAATGTTATCCAAAGAAATAGAAACTTTTTAATTTCTAATAATATGAATATTAATATTGATATTAATGAGGAATATGTTTATACAGACGACAAATGGATTGAGTTTATTTTAACACAATTAATATTAAACTCTGTAAAATACAAAAATATCAAAAATCCAAAAATAGATTTTTATGCTAAAAGAGAAAAAAGTAAAACTAAGTTAATAATTGAAGATAATGGTTTAGGAATAGAAAAGTCGGAGTTAAGCCGAGTATTTAATAAGGGATTTACAGGAACAAATGGAAGAAATAATAGTAATTCCACAGGAATAGGACTGTATTTATCCAAAAAGTTAAGTAGAAAGCTTGGTATTTTTATGGATATTCAATCAAAGAAAGATTCCTACACCCGCGTAATAATTGAGTTTCCGGATGGAAGTGAACATTTTTCAAGGTAATCTTTCATAAATGTAAGACTAATGTAAATAAGGTTTATATGATAAAGAAATCCCCTGTGATAATCTATAAATATAGAAAATCACAAGAGGGGAATGAAAATATTATGAATAGTAAAATGTCCCTATTGAAAATAATAGGGATTTATTTTTTTAGCATTTTAATTTTAGTTTTATGCCAAGTTATAGCAAGCTTTTGGTATTATTTGGATCTATATGGCATGGAAAATATATTTTTTATGTTTACGAATATAGGACTGGTATATTTACTATTAAAATTATTTGTTGAAAAAATTTTAAAAGAAAAACTAGAATGTTTTAGGATTGGAAAATTTAATATTAGTTTAAAATGGATTATAGTCTCTATAATATTGCCTATTTTTGTTGTAGCATGTATCTATATATTTATTCCGGGAAAGTTTTATTATAATGGTTATTCTGCAACAAAGAATATATCCATTATTTTACAAGGAATTTTTACCATAGGAATATCTGCAGGAGTTACAGAAGAAATAATTTTCAGAGGAATAATTATGAAAATTCTAGAGGATAGATACAATATTAAAATAGCTATAATCATACCATCTTTATTATTTGGACTTCTTCATATTTTTAATGGGCAAATAGATTTTTTTAGTATGGTTTTACTAATATTAGGTGGAACAACTGTGGGAATTATGTTTTCACTACTAACATATTATAGTAATTCCATTTGGTTTAGTGCCTTGGTCCATTCTGTTTGGAATATGATAATAATAGGTGGTATATGTAATTTTGGAATAGTGAAAGATTCTTATGCTATTTCATATTATCTTTTAGAAGATGTAAATCTTATTTTAACTGGTGGAGAATTTGGAATTGAGGTTTCAATTTTTGCAATGGTAGGTTATCTTTTAATGATTATGTATGCTGTGATTTTCATGAAAAAAGAAAATAATTTAAATGAAATTAAATATTAATAATAAATTTTAGAAAGGAATAAAAATGACTGAGTTAATATATACGGAGAGTTTAGAAAAATATTATGGAAGTGAAACAAATATAGTAAAGGCTTTAGACAAAGTAGAATTTTCTATAAATAAGGGAGAATTTTTAGGAATAATGGGAGCAAGTGGTTCAGGAAAGTCAACTTTAT
>DUUN01000381.1 GCA_012841535.1 Gallicola sp.
AAGGATTATGTTATGTTTTCATAAGTTTAAGTTTAAAGGTTTTGAAAATGAAATAGCGGCTCAAGCTTCTTAGCTTGAACCGCAAATATTATTATTTTCTTCATCAACACTATTTGACAAAGAGCCGTATTAGTTTCCACTAATTTTAATAGTCGGTTTGTGTTTTTAAATAAATATTTCTGGTTCTTTTCTTTTTGCATTATCTATTTTAAATTTTTCATAACCTATTTTGTATTGTTCCATATGGTAAGTCCTAGAACCAGTTGGGCAATTGTAAATACAGGCTGTGCAATTAATACATTTGTCTTTATCGGTTTCTCTTGGATTATTTTTTGAAATAGCTTCTACAGGACAAATTCTCACACATTTACCACAGTTTATACATAATTCATCTCCTGTTGGCATTAACGGCTTCTTATTTCCTTCCTTGTAAGGTCTATTTCCCTTAATTTCTAATTCATTTATTTCTAGACTTTCTAATTTATTCTTACATTTATTGGCAAAATCTTTTATTTTAATTTCATCTTCTTCGTCTGGTCTATTTTCCGCTACTTCTGGAAAAATTGAATGTCTTGTTATAAAAGCTGCTGCTCCTAAGATTTTAAAGCCTTGCTCTTTTAAAATATCTGACAGTTCCAGTAATGCATCGTCATAGTCCCTATTGCCATAAGCTACAAGAGCAATAGCCGGTGTGTTATTTCCTTTAAATTTTTTTAATTTATTTACGCATATTTTTGGAATTCTACCGGCATAAACTGGTAGTGTTACAATTAACAAGTCTTCTTCCCCAAGGTTTTGATTCTTAATTTCATCTTTTAAGAAAAAATCAAATGTTTTTTTATTACCATTAAAATTATCTACAAATAGTTCCGATAATTTCTTTGTCCTACCACTTGGACTAAAATATATTTCTCTTATATTTTTATTCATAATTTCCCCCTGTAATTAATTTAAATAAAAAAGCCCTTTATGATAATATTTATATCATAAAAAGCTATTTTATCATAATGAATAATCTAAATTTCTACTTGAAATCCAACCATCATAGGAATTACCTGTAACTGAGCTAGTTATAATTGCTCTACACCAAGTTCTTCCAATGTCTTCAACAGTATCATAAATATATACAGAAGAGCCTTTCGATACATAAGTTATAATAGAGGCATTTATACTAGGACCTGAACGAATATTTGCTTTGTTACTTGTAACATAGTATAGGTTTCTATAGTCTGGGTTTGCCGCTAAATTTTGTTTACTTATTCTTGTTACTTCTTTCATTAATTCTTCCAATTCAGCCTTTGCTAAAGCTAATTCTTCTTTTTCCTTTTGTTCCTCTTGTACCTTTTCTTCCTCTTCTTTATTTTTTGTAATTTTTTCTTTATAGGTTAATACTGTTTCTTCATCTAATATGTCTTTATATTCTGCTAATTTACTTTCAGCATTTTCAAAGTCCAAATCTTCTATAGTAGACTCTATTTCAGAAATATATATTTCCTTTATGCTTTTAATTCTATCCTTTGCAGCCTTGTAATTGTCCTTATCCTCTTCTAATACTTCAGAATAGGAAAGTATTGCCTTACTATAATTACTGTTTTTATATTGTTTTTCTCCCTCTTGAAAACTTTCATCAGATTTTTTTAATTTTTTTGCTAAATCTAGTTTTTCAATGTACTCAACATCATCTCTTTTAAGAATAAGTTTATTATAGGTAGCAATAGCATTCTCATAATCACCTATTTCTATATATTTTTCAGCAGTTTTTTCCATTTTGCTAATTTTGAAATGCTTCTGTCCAAAAACAAAGGCAATAATACCAACAATAATTACCGCTATTAAAACGATGCCTATTATTATTTTTTTATTATTATTCTTCTCCATACTTCCTCCCATATAGAATAATTATATTAAATAAGTTTCATTCTTTCAAATTTATAATATAACTTTTCTTAATGATAGATTGTAAAATTAAATGCAACACCTAAAATAAAAAAACTCATAACAAATTCCGATATTTGTGTAAAATGTTAATAACCACAAAAACACACAGGTCGGAGAATGTTATGAGTCATAAACATCTTACCATGGATGATAGAAATAAAATAGAAGTTCTTAAAAAAGAAAACTATTCTGACAGGAGAATTGCTACACTATTAGACTTTATCAATTCGACAATAAGCAGAGAAGTAAAGAGATGTAAGGGTGAAAATTCAGCAAAAATAGCTCAAAATGATTATGAAGAAAAATCTAAAATAAAATATCCTGTTTTTTTATAAACGTTTTTGAAAAAATAAAAGTTTTGCCTCATATAAATAAAAAAATAGGTGAATTTTATAAATAGTATTCACCTATTTTCTGGGTAATCTTTTTCACGAAAAATTTAATAGAAAAAAATTAATATTACATTTTTTAAATATTTTATTTTTTCCTTCTTCTTAAATAAAAACTAAACAACAATACAAATATAGATAAGGCTGCAAAAAATATCATAGATTGAATAAAGGGTACAAAGTTATAACTTTCTCCTAACCAAACTTTATGAAAATCCTGGGCTACATAGTAATAGGGAATTGAATAGGCTATATTTTGCAAAAACCTAGGAAAAATATTTACTTGCAGTCCCATAAGTCCAGCTAGAGTTTGAGTTAAGAAAAAAACCGTCATACTAACTGCAAAAGTAGATCCGAATTTTTGAAATATATTGGCAATTCCATGACTAAGTAAAAAAATAATAATTGCTAATAAATATAGTGAAACATAATAGACTATTGCTCCAGTAACTGTTGGTGTTTTAATTTCTATTAAAGTGAACATGGCTAAGGAATAAATAAAAAATCCCAATGTTAAAATAATAAACTGAGATATTAATTTCCCTAAAATAACAGTTTTTTCAGAAAATCCAAATAATTTTAACCTTAATATTGCTTTTTCAGATAATTCCACACTAAAGTTTGCCCCGTAACCAATAAGAATTATTGCGTTACAAATAATTAATGGCATGCCTGTATATAGTACAGTGCCAAAGGTTGAATGTATTTCTTTTGGCATATCCTTAATTCCACCTATATATATTAAATATCCCATAAAAATTGGAAATATTATACCAAAGAACAATTGCATAAAATTACTAAGGGAGTTTCTCAATTCATATTTTATTAAATTTATAGACAATCCTTTTTCCATTACTGTAAACTCCTTTTCTTAAAACTCTCTTTTGCATTAATAGATAAAAGCTCAATGTCCTTACTACTTCTTTTAAAATCGATGTTTTGGTTAATTAATAAATCTACCACTTTCTTTTCTTCTTCTTTGTTCTTTGTACTAACGGCTATGGAATGTTCCGGTGAGAGAATTTTTCTAAACTTATTGGTAACTTCTTTATTTTTTTCATTGTTTGCCAATATTATTAAATTATTACCACAGTACTTTTTAAATAATTTTTCAGTATAATCAAAGGCTACAACCTTACCTTGGTCAAGTATTAAAAGCTTATCTACTAGATTTTCCAGTTCGTCATAATAATGGGAAACCATACAAATTGTAGTGTCCTTATGTCTATACCATTGTTCTATTTTCTCTACTAATCTTTCCCTTGTAACAAAGTCAAGTCCTGTTGTAACCTCATCAAAAAACACCAAAGGCACATCTTGGTACATAACCAAAATCAAGGTAAGCCTTTGTTTTTGTCCTCCTGAAAGATTTTGAAATCTCTTATTTAAACTGTCTTGAAATTCAAAAAAATCAATTAATTCCAATAATTTCTTGTCACTTTTTATTTTTGTATTACATATCATCTCTATAATATATTTTATTTTCATGGTATTTACATAGTTATTAAATTGAAGATGAACTGCCATTTGATTATGGGAAATATCTGTATCAATAATTCCTTTAAAGGGTGCTAGTCCTAAAATAGCATTTACCAAAGTTGTTTTACCAGCACCATTTGAGCCAATAATTCCAATTCTTTCCCTACTCTTAATTACTATTTCTTCATCTATAGAAAGTACTGTCTTATTTTTATAAGTTACAGACATATTTTTTATTTTTATCATATTATTTCCTCCTACTAATATAATAAATTAACCATATGTATTTCATATGAATTTATAATGAGGATTTAATATACTTACCGGAAAAATTAATTTCTGCAAGTACCCCATTATCTATATTTCTTACAAGTAAATTAAATCCTAGTAATTCAGAATAATACAAGGCTAAGTAAAGCCCTAAACCATGTCCTTTCCCCTGATTATTTGAACTTACAAAAGGTTCAAATATGCTGGCTTCCAATTCCTTTGGAATAAAGGTATTTGTATTTGTCACCTTTAGGCTATTGTTTTCTATTTCAAATATAATGTCGGCCTTATTTGGTGAAAATTTAATAGCATTTCCAATTAAATTATCTAGAATCTTATACAGTATTTCATAGTCTGTAAATATAATCTTATCTGTAGTTAAAGGTCTTATATTTAAATTCCTCTGCTCTATAATAACGGAATATTTATCTAAAATAGTACTTATAAGTAGAGTCAAAGAAATATTATTAAACTCTAAATTCTCATTAATATGATTTAAGTCCAATATTTCTAAAATAATATTATTCATTTCCAATAATTGTTTTTTCACCTCAAGTAAATACCTATCCCTATCCTTATATTTTCCAATATTGTCTATCATTCCATTAGTTAATAGTAAGGCAGAAGCAACCGGTGTTTTTAGCTGATGGGAGGAAGCTCTCATAAATATTTCCTTCCTTTTATTTTCATCCCTTAGCTTTTCATAATTTTCCCTTAACTGTTGGTGAAGTTCATTAAGTCTTTCTGATAGTTGTTCAATTTCATCATTGGTTTTTATTTCCAAGGGTTTAATATTCCAACTTTCGCTCTCCTTTATATGTTCTGATATTTTTAATATAGGGTTTACTATTTTTCTTGAAAAATATCTTGAAGTAAAAAAGGCTACAAGCAATATAATAAGAACAATCATGGGAATACTTGTATATATTGCTGATTGAATATCGGTAATTAAAGGAGTTAATAAGGAGAAAAACGACAGATACATTCCGTCATCTCCCTTAGTAATAATCATATAATTTGTATAGGCATTTTTATCTATATCGGATTTGTTAATTAATAGAAAGGTATTTTCTCCTAGGCTTTTAACTTCATTATAGCTTTCAATATTATTAAAATAATTCCTTGCAAATTCTGAAGTTTTTAAATTTACATGTGCATAACTGTCTAAATTTTCATTTATTTCATCTACTACTTTTTTAGGAATTTTAAATTCTTTAGTATTTTTGTTAATTTCTTCAAATTTAAAGTCCTTTGAATATAATTTATTTCTAAAATCATCAATTTCTTTTTTTAATTTCTCATCTTTAATACTAATGTCACCTTCAAAGAAAAAATTATTAAATTCAAATTTATAGCTATTTTCCTTTAAAAATAAACTTAGGGAATTAATAGGATTATTTCCTAGTTCATCTATATATTTTTTATTTTCAAGATAATCAAAATGAACTTTTAAAATATCCCTTTCATTTTTCCTACTGTTCTCCTCTACATAAAGAGAAGGCAACATTAAAAGCATATAGCCTAAAAATAGAGTTATTATTATAATTGAAAGAACAAGACTGTATACAAAGGTCTTTCTATTGAGTTTCATCTTCTTCCTCCTTAAAGGAATATCCTATACCAATAACTGTCCTTATGTAGTTCCTTGGTAATTTCTTTCTTAAGTTCTTTATATGGGTATCAATTACCCTATCGTTACCTATGTAGTCCTCATTGAAAATCTTATAAATCAACTGTTCCCTAGAAAACACCCTTTCAGGATATTCATATAAACAATCTAAAATTAAAAACTCTGTTAAGGTAAGTTCTAGGGATTTTTCGTTGTAGTAGGCTTGGTATTTATCCTTATTAATATATAACCCATTTTTATAATCCTCTTTTGCTTTATTGTAATTTAATCTTCTTAAAAGAGTCTCTATTCTTTTAAGTAATAAAATAGGCGAAATAGGCTTAACTATATAATCATCGGCATAGTTATTAAAGGCTTCTAATTGAGTTTTTTCATCACCAAGTGCCGTTAACATAATAATTCCTATTTCAATATTTTTTTCTTTTATATAATTTAAAACCTCAAGACCTGAAATTTTAGGAACCATAATATCTAAAATAGCAATATCAAACATATCTGTATTTAATTTTTCCATGGCCTCTTCTCCACTTTCCACTGCTACGACTTCCATTCCTGCCATATTCATATATTCAGATAAAACTTCTCTAATATTTAGTTCATCTTCCATAAACAAAATCTTTGCTTTCATATACTCACCCCACTATGTAAATTATACAATTAAAGTATGTATTTAATATGAATAATTATTTTAAAAGCCTATTAAAAAATAAAATATTACAATAAACTATAAAATTAAGGGTAATATAATAAATATAGGTTACTAAAATAAATTAGGAGTTTACTATGT
>DUUN01000697.1 GCA_012841535.1 Gallicola sp.
ATTAGAGGAAGAAGATTACACGGCAGCAAGCTGGGCTGTATTAGCAGCAGCATTAGCAGATGCAATAACAGTATTCGAAGATGATGATGCAACACAACAAGAAGTAGATGATGCATTAGCAGATTTAATAGAGGCTATAAATGATTTAGTACCTGTTCCTGATGATACATACCTTCAAATCGGTTCTGTAAGCGGAGAGGTTGGTAGTAATGTTACAGTTCCTGTAAGCATAGTAAATGCACAAGATGTAACAGGATATCAGGTTAATATTATATATGATGAAACTAAATTGGATTTTGTAAAAGTTGAAAGCTCAATTTCTGCTGATGAAGGTGCATTTGTAGGTGAGTTAGTAGGGAATGGCAATATAGGTGTAGCTTTGGGTGATGATGAGGAAATCAGTTTGAATGGTAATACTCAGATATTCACAATTGAATTTACAATTAAAGCTGAAGGAGCTATAGCTGTTGAAGGTGCTTATTATGATGAAGTAAATGGAGTATTAGTACCTGACAAAGCTATAATATCAGATGGTGCTGCAGATGAAATGGAAATTGATGTAGTAGCTGGTCAAGTTACCGGTACAGTTTCAGGACCTGCATATGGTGATGCTGACGGTCAAGACGGAATTACAACTGCTGACGTAACATATACTTTAAAAGTTGCTTTAGGAATTGTACAAAGTGATGAAGATATTAGGGAAAGAGCAGATGTTAACGGTTCGGGTAGAGTAACGGTAGCTGACGCAGTATTAATTTTAAGATATCTTGCTGCAGGCGGTAATTTTATATTCCCGGTAGAAGGTAATTAATAGCTTAGCAGATAACATGTAGTATAATTACTCATGGGCAGTATATACTGCTCATGAGTAATTTTATATATGCAATCATTTTTCATATAATTATAAAGGAGAGAAAATATGTTAAGACTATTTGGGAAAGTTATGTGTATAATATTGGTATTGGTATCATGTTTAACGATAGGATTAACACCCGCATATGCTGAAGATAGTAATATTATTAAAGTCAGTAAAGCTTCGGGAAAACCGGGCGATCAGGTTAATATAAAAATAAGCATTGATAAACCGGATGGAATAGAATCTTTCCAATTTGATTTGTTATATGATGACAGGGTATTTAACATCCTTAATGAGAGTGATGTTACAGTAAGCAGTACGGTACAAGAAATAATGACTCTTAATGATTTTAGTGTAAAAAACCCAAGGAAACTTAGTTTTTTTGCGGCAGCTATGCCCGGTTCAGTATTTACATCTACAGAAACAGAAGGAATTTTATCAATAAACTTTTCGATAAAATCAAAGGCACCCTTGGGAACGCATGCACTTACCTTGGATAACGTCTTATTATATGACGATGATGCACCTTCCAATCGTCTTCCTTTTTCCGTTGTTAACGGACAAGTTATAGTTACTCAAAATCCTACAGAGGATGACCCCGGTGAAGACGATGAGCCAAGCAAACCCATCGGTGGAGGAGGTGGGGGTGGCACTCGTAAGCCGGAAGTTACACCAACTCCTACTCCTGATAAAGAGCCATTAGATGATTTATTGAAAGAGATAGATGATATAATTAATTCAAAGAACAGCAAAAATTTAGCCTATGATGTCTTAGAAAGCATAGAAAAGTATATAATGGAAGCTTGCACTATTAATATCGATAACGCCGAAATTATCAATAATATATTAAATGCGTCAATTGTTGAAAATGTATTGAAAGAAGCGGTTGATAAGGCTGTGTCTATATCAGAAG
>DUUN01000115.1 GCA_012841535.1 Gallicola sp.
AAATATATAGTAGAAATTTATAATTAATTGTGAAAACTCACGAAATAAAAAATTGGGATTAATAGATTTACTAAAAATAAAATGTCCTACAAACTTTAAAAAAGTTTATAGGACATTTTTTACTATATTAAATTCCCTTAGATTCTAAAAAGTAATTTAAAAAATTCATAGAAACATCTTTTCTGTATTCTATTGAAACTCTTCCGGCTCTAGGATTAATAGCTTCCTTATATTTATTTAAGTATTCTTCCTTTAAAGACTTAGCCTCTTCAATGGTTTTACCAATTAAGATACTATCAATATCTGGTCTTCTTATTATTAAATCTTCAATAGCACCAATAGCTACTGCAAGGTGTTTAATAATATTGTCTTCAATATCTATTATTCCTGCAAAATCAACTCTTGAAATTGCTAAAGCCTGTCTTGCACCAACTTTTTCATAGAGATAATTTGTATATTCTCTTTCAGGTAACCAGATTTCTGTAATTAACTCGTCTTTATTTAAGTCTAGTTTTTTATTACCCTTATAAAAATCTTTAATAGGAATTACTCTTTCATTGTTCCTAGACTGTACTTTAATATATGAATCTAAAACCATAAATATTAAAACAGAGTCTGCTTTAGAGGAGCCATTTCCAATATTTCCACCAATTGTTCCGAAATTTCTAATTGCCGGTGCAGCAATTTTCTTTAAGGCATCTCTTAATATTTCAGGTATTAGCTTGTTGTTAATTAATTCAGTAAAAGTACAAGCAGCTCCTAATTTTAAATAGGAATCTTCTACATATATTTTCTTCAACTCAGGTATTTTATAGAGGTAAATATAGTTTAATGCTTCATTATTTTTTACCATTAAATCTGTACCACCAGCAAAGGGAACTAAGTCATTATTTTCCATTAATTCCAATGCTTCATTTAATGATGTAGGTGTATAGTTTTTTACCATAATCCTTCACCTTCCTTAGCAGCAATACCTATTGCTCTTACAATAGCATTATAACCTGTACAACGACATAGGTTTCCAGAAATACCATCTCTTATTTCTTCTTCTGTTGGATTTGGATTTTGACTTAGTAGATATTCTGTTGCCAGTACCATGCCTGGAATACAAAAACCACATTGTACAGCACCAACAGAGCTGTATGCTTTATCTATTACTTCAAACCTTTTAGTTTTATTAAATCCTTCTATAGTCATAACTTCACAGTTTTCAATTCTACCAACAGTTAACATACATGAATTTGCTAAAATCCCATCTATTAAAACTGAACAAGCACCACATTCGCCTTCTTTACAACCGCATTTTACACCGGTGGAATGGAAATAATTACGAAGTACATCTAGTAGCCTTTCAGAAGGATTTCCATTATATTCAACATTCTTTCCATCGAGAATAAACTTAATACTATTATTCATTACTTTGCCTCCTTAAATGCTACTAAGGTTTCTTCCATACTTATAGGATTGTGGTTTATATTTGCTTTAGTTGCATCTTCAACAGCAGCAATATATGCACTGGCAACTCCTACTAAAGGAAGTTCACCAGCACCTTTTGCACCATAAGGTCCTAATGGATATTCTACAATATGCATATCAACATCAAAAAATGGAATGTCAGCAGCAGTAGGAATTATATAGTCAGTGAAACTATTATTTCTAATTCTACCCTTATTGTCATAATCCATGTTTTCCATATGGGAATAGCCAATACCTTGTAGAAGTCCACCTTCCATTTGTCCAACAACTATATTCATATCTATAGGAGTACCTACATCAAAAGAGGACCATAGACCTAGTACTTTATGAGCACCTGTTAATGTGTCAAGTTCTAGCTCAATAATTTGTGCCCCCCAAGCATAGGTTGGATAAGCATCTCCTTGGAAAACATTAATATCAAAAGGTATAACAAAATCAGGCTCCTTAAAAGCTTCTGTAATAACCTGTTCTTCATTTTCTATCCAATTACTTCTTAACTTAATAGCTGCCCTTCTTAAAAGTTCTCCAACAATCATAAGGGAGCGTGAAGCTACAGTAGGACCAGAGTCAGGAACTCGGTCTGTGTCAGGATTGTTAATTAAAACTTCCTCATATGGAATATTTAACTCATTAGCTACTATTTTAGAAAAAGTAGTTTTAAGCCCTTGCCCAATATCGGCATTAGAAGCTAGGATTTCCACCTTGTTATTAGCATGTTTTAATAATTTAACTTCAGCTTTAATTAAATCCCTTTCAGCTGAACCAGTAAATCCGGCACCGTGTAAATGCCATGAAAAACCAATACCTTTTCTGTATCTACCTGTTTGGTTTTTATATTCCTCTTTCTTTTTCCTATAATTTGATTTTTCTAGTATTTTATCCATCATTTCAGGTAGTGGAACATGGAAATGGAATTTTCCTGAAGTAGATGTAGAATCTCCTTCTTTTACAACATTTGCCAATTTAAAGTCTATTTCATCAATGTTTAAATCCCTAGCTATTCTGTTCATTATAGTTTCAACAGCAAAGAAGGTTTGGGGAGCTCCAAAACCTCTATAGGCTCCAGTAGGTGTTGTGTTGGTCTTTACAGCCTTACCATGAACTTTTAAATTTGGAACATTATAAACACCGTTAGAACACATTAATCCCCTTTGAAGAACTACAGCAGACAAAGTTGTGTAGGCACCTCCATCAAAAATAACATCTATATCCATAGCAGTAACTTTTCTATCTTTAACAGCTACCTTATATTTGGAAATAGAAGGATGTCTTTTTGTTGTAAACTCTATGTCCTCTCTTCTTTCAAAAATACATCTAACAGGTTTTTTTGTTTTATAAGATGCAACGGCTAATTGACAGCCTAGTAAAGAAGGATAATCTTCCTTACCACCAAAGCCACCACCGGTTACATCTTGAATTATTTGAACCTTTCTTGCTTCTAGTCCCATTGCTTTGGCAACAGCACCATGAACATAGTAAGGGCATTGCATAGAACCTCTTACAGTAACTTTTCCATCGTGGTAATCTCCAATCATACCTTGAACTTCCAAGTATGCCTGTTCTTGATAACCGGTTCTAAAGGTTTCCTCATAAACCTTATCTGCTTTAGAAAAGGCATCCTCAACATCACCTTTTCCAAAACTATATTCAAAAAAAGCAGTATCTGATTTTTCAGGATCTAAAACCGGAGTTAAAACTTCATAGTCAATAACGATTTCATCTAGTAATTTATCAACTATTTTTAAATCTGGTCCTACTACCATTAAAATAGGGTCGCCAATAAACTCTACAATTCCGTCAGCAAAAACAGGAGTGTCATCTTCTACCATATGTACTTCATTAATACCGGGAACATCATTTTTATCTACAATATAATAACCTTCCGGTAAATTAGGTGTTTTAATATTTAAGATTTTTGCTTTAGCATATTTAGAACGGAGTACTCTTGCATGTAACATTCCGTCAATATACAAGTCTTCAACATACTTTGCACTACCATCAATTTTTGCACGATGGTCTTTTTTTCTTACAGATTGACTTATACTCATCTATGTCCCTCCTTATAAAAAATATATAGTCTACTTAAATTATACTAATGAGCTAGGGCCTTTTCAAATACTTTGTTACAATAACTCGCTTTATTCTAACAGTTATTACATAAAGAAGAAATATTTGTGAAAATGTAGTAAAATATTATTCTAAGGAGGACTTAATGAGTAGAAAAAAGCTATCGGGGAAAGCTTATAAAAAACGAAGAAGGCAAATAATGAGAAACAGGCTTTTCCTAATTATAATTATTGTAGTTATGGTACTATTAGCAGTAAATCTTTTTTCTTTAGGTAATGGTGATGACAGCGAAGATAGATTTACAAGACTAATTGGAACAAGTGATTACGATAGAACCGAAGATGAAAAAAATAATAATAGAAACACTGACATAGATGTAGAGTATTCAGAAGCAACAGATGTTGAAGGTTGGAAAGCAAATATAGAAAAAGCGGAAAAAACAAATGAGAATGCATCAGTAATTTTGGAAAATTTCGAGAAAATCCCAGAAGAATTGCTGAAAATGGCAGGTACTAATCCACAAACCATTGACTTTGTTGCAAAATATGCCGATATTTCAATAAAATATAAATTTAATTATCCAAGCAAAATATATAAAGATGTAGACTATCCTTATTATATTCAATGGGATCAAAAATGGGGTTATAAAGAATATGGCTCAGGAGTAATTGGAAGTGCTGGATGTGCACCAACTTCATTAGCCATGATGTTGTCAGGATTAACAGGATATAATATTACCCCAGATGAAATTGCAGATATTTCAATTAATAACGGCCATGTTGGTGATTACGGAACAGGATGGGATTTGTATCCTTTTATTGCTAGAGAATACAATTTAGATATTAAGGAATTACAAATAGACAAGGAAGCCTTATTGGCTGAATTAGACAAGGGAAATCCAGTAATAATTTCAGTAGGTCCTGGTACGTTTACTACAATTTCCCATGTCATGCTAATAGTAGGACATGATGACAATGGTAATTTGAAAATATATGACCCAAATAACTTGAAAAATAGTGAACAAACATGGAATTTTGATGACTTCAAAGAGGAAGTTAAAAAAATGTGGGCTTTTAGTGAGTAATATTTATGGAAAAATTAAAGCAATATAAAAAAGAATTTAATTATACCTATACATTAGGACCTTTTCCAACATTTGAACTAATAAACAGTAGGCCAGAAAAGGTGGAGAGGGTTATTTTATCGGAAAAATTCAATGAACTAGATAAAATAATTTCACTTTTAAATGAAAAGAAAATCCCTTTTTCCTTTGAGCCTAGAACATTAGAGAGAATAGGAAACAAGAAGAATATTTATGTAGCAGGTGTCTTAAAAAAATATGCTGAAAATATAAAAGAAGGCAATCATCTGGTTCTGGATAATATAAGTGATATGGGTAATTTAGGAACTATAATAAGAACAATGGTTGCCTTTGGTCTTAAGGACCTAGTCTTAATTGGTAATAGTTGCGATATTTTCAATCCTAAGGTAATAAGAGGAAGTATGGGAGCCTTGTTTAAAATAAGATTTGAATATTTTAAAACCATAGAGGACTATATTAAAAAGTTTAACAATAAAAAATATGCCTTTATACTAGATGAGGATTCAAAGGATATTTTAAAGACAAATATAGAAAAACCATATTCATTAATTTTTGGAAATGAAGGTTCAGGCTTAGGAAAAGAATATTATAGAGCAGATATTGACAAAATTATAATAGAACAAAGTAGTGAAGTAGATTCATTAAATTTACCAATAGCAATAGGAATAGGTATATATACAATTAAAAATAAATAATAGAAAACAAAAACCTACTTACTTGTATTTACAAAAAAGTAGGTTTTTTAAGAAGTAGTTTCAATTAGAATATAAATAGAATATCTATTAATAAGGAAGGTAGTAAATGTATAAGGCGTATGTTTTTGATTTAGATGGAACAATTATAGACAGTTTAAATACAATAGCTGATTGTTTTAATGAGGAATTAGAAAAACTAGGATACAAGCCGGCAGATGTCGAATTATTTAAATATTTTGTAGGAGATGGTCCTAGAATACTAACAGAAAGAGCTATTAAATATATAGTGGATAGGGATAATCTTACTTATTCTAAGGAAGAAAAGGAAGAAATTATTAAAGAATTACATTTAAACTATTTAAATAGCTATAACAGTATAGATGATAATTATACAGAAATTTATAAAGGAATAAGAGAGTCTTTAAAATATTTAAAAGAAAAAAATAAAAAAATAGCAGTTTGTACAAATAAACCTTTAAAAGCAGCAAAAAATGTTCTAGAAAATAATTTTGGTAAAAATTATTTCGATTATATAATTGGACTTGATGAAAATACACCAAGAAAACCAAATCCATATATGATGGAAAAATTAATGAAGGATTTAGATTTGAGAAAAGAGGAAATAGCATATTTTGGAGACACATCGACAGATATGTTAACAGCTAAAAATGCAGATGTCTATGGAGTTGGAGTAACTTGGGGATTTAGGAAGAGGGAAGAATTAGAAGAATATGGAGCAGATAAAATAATTAATGACCCCTTAGAAATTATGAATATTTAAAAATATAAAAAGGCAGACTAGGGGTAGTCTGCCTCTTGTTTATTATGGATAGGGGATCCATATTTAGATATTTTAATTACAAGGGGTGTAATTTATGATTTAATATCTAAGTATTATTATAGACTCATTGATAATCATTGTCAATTAAATAAATAATTGGATAAGCTTTTAATATAAAATATAAATTTCATATACTAAGTTTTAATATAATAAATAAGGAAGAAAAGAATATAAAAATAATATGTTTTTGTTTAGGGAAAATTAATATTCTTAATTAATTTATTAGAAAATAAAAAAAGCAGACTAGGGGTAGTCTGCTTCTTACTACTATGGAAGGGGATCCATAATTAGATATCTTAATTACAAGGGGTGTAATTTATGAGTTAATATCTAAATATTATTATAGACTCATTGATAATCATTGTCAATTAAATAAGATATTCGATAAATTTTTAATATAAAATATAAATTTAATATTAAAACAAATTAAAAAAGCAGGTTGAACCTGCTTAGAAAGTAACTTTATTTTGAAGTAACTATATTTTCAAAATTATTTTCATTAAATATTTTTATTCCATTATTATTTAATAAATTTGCTGTTATGCCCTTTCCCTTAATTAAATTATTTGAAAAAGTTCCATCGTAAATTTTTCCAAATCCACAAGAAGGACTTTTAGACTTTAAAATTGCATATTTAATATTAAATAAGTTACATAAATTTAAGGCTTCATTAGCACCCTTAACAAATTCTTTGGTCTTGTCTTCACCATTTTTGTTTATAATTTTATCTCCAACTATTTCACAAGGTATTCTAGGAGTTGGTAGTCCACCGGCTTGTTCAGGACAAAAGGGAATAAGGCAAAAATCATCGGAAATAAAATTAGAAATATTTACTTTTTGCTCTCTACCATCATACCTGCATTTACAACCTAGCAAACAAGAACTAACTAAAATTTTCATTTATTCTCCTTCTAATTTCAACTACTGGAAATCCAACCATATTATAATAATCACCGTAAACACTATCTACTAAAAAAGTTCCAACTTGTTGCACTCCGTAAGAACCGGCTTTATCCATAGGTTCTTTAGAATTAACATATTCCTTAATATATTTTAAAGAATAATCTGTCTCCTCTACAAATTTAACTGCAGACACAGAATAAAATAAGTCGTAATTATTTTCATCTATAAAAATACATACAGAAGTTGCAATATAATGTAATTTTCCTAAAAGGGATTTTAAGGTTAAGAAAGCATCTTCTTCATCCTTAGGCTTTCCTAGAATTTTGTCTTCAGTTACAACAATAGTATCGGCAGAAATAATAAGGGAATCTTTATTGTTTGCATATATATTTTTTGCTTTTTCCAAAGCAATTTCACTACAAGAAATAGATGAATCCTGTAAAAAACTTAAATTTATATTATCATTAAAGGATTGTAAAAGAATTTTTTTTTCGTTGATATTTGGTTTAATAATTTTAAAATCCTTTGTAATTTCTTTAAGTAATTCAATTCTTCTAGGAGAAGAACTACCAAGAATAATAGGGTATCTTCTCTTGGGATTTAATTTATTAGTAACATTAAAAACCCCAATATTGTCTATAAAATTATTCATCAACATTTTCCTTTATAATTTTGTTTTGCATGTCCTTGCTAATATCCATTAATGATTTAAAAAAAGTTACTAAATATTGGCTATATTCTTTATTTTGTAATAAGTTTTTATTCTTTTCTATAATTAAGTTTTCCCTACTAGAATCTAAAACTTCCATATTATTTTTTATTTTATAGTCAACAACATATTTAACAAGATCCATTCGCTTTTCAAATAAAGCAATAATTTCCCTATCTACCTTATCAATTTCTTTTCTTATACTTTCTAAATCATTCATAATAATCTCCCTATAAATATTTTATTAAATTATACCATATAATATTATTTAAAAATGAAAGAAAATGATGGATTATTTTCAAAAAAATGAAAGTTAATGCTTGATTATGATTGAAAATGATGGTATACTTTAAGAAAGAGGTGGATAAAATGTTATTTGAAGAAAGAGCAAAGTTAATTATAGAACAGCTAGAAGAAAAAAATACAGTTTCTAACAAGGAACTTATTAAATTATTAAATGTTAGTGAAGCTACCATAAGACGGGATTTAGACGTTTTAGAAGAAGAGGGAATATTAAACCGTGTACATGGTGGAGCTGTACTTAAAAAAATAGAGGTAAAAGAAGACACAGCAGAAGAAAAATTTGTTTCAAGAATAAAAGAAAAGAAACAAATAGCAAAAATAGCTTCAATATTAGTAGAAGAAAAGGACTTTATATTTTTAGACGCCGGAACAACAACATTTGAATTAATTCCATATTTACAAGATAAAAATATTACAGTAGTAACTAATGGACTAATGCATCTTGAAGAGCTAATGAAATATAATATTAACTCTTACTTAATAGGTGGGTATATAAAAAAATCAACAAAGGCCTTAGTTGGTTCAATAGCTTTAAATAATTTAAAAGCTGTTAATTTTTCAAAAGCTTTTATTGGAATAAATGGAATAGATAGTAAATACGGATTTACAACACCAGATGTAGAAGAAGCTAACATTAAAATCAAGGCAATAGAAAATTCCTTAAAAGCGTATATTCTTGCAGATGAATCTAAATTTGGGAAAGTCTACTTTCCTAAAATTGCAGAATTAGACCAAGGAACTATTATAACAAACGATAGAAGTAAGGTAAGTGATGAAATTAAGAAGAAAGCTAAAATATTAGGAGTCTAAGATGATTTATACAACAACATTAAATCCTTCTATTGACTATATAGTAAAAGTTTTAGATTTTAAAGAAGGAGAAACAAACAGGTCATATTATGAAATAAAAATTCCTGGTGGAAAGGGAATTATGGTATCGAAACTTTTAAATAATTTGGGAATTAATTCCCGTAATATTGGTTTTATTGGTGGAAATACAGGAGATTTTATAGAAAAATCTTTAAGGGAAATGGGAATAGGAACAGATTTTACAAAAATAAAAGATGATTCAAGAATAAATATAAAGCTAAAGACAGATGTGGAAACGGAAATTAATGCAAAAGGTCCTAAAATAACATTAAAGGAAGAAAATAGTTTTTTTGAAAAAATTAAAAATATTAAGGAAGATGACCTAGTTGTTTTATCAGGAAGTATTCCAAATTCTTTAAGTAATGATTTCTATGAAAGAATAGTAGTTGAATTAAATAAAAAAAATATTCAATTTATTATTGATACAACAGGAAAAAAGTTACTTAAAGTTTTAAAATATAAACCTTTTTTAATTAAGCCAAATAAAAAAGAACTAGAGGAATTATTTAATGTAGAAGTAAATAGTATTGAAGAAATAATTGTTTATGGTAGGAAACTATTGGACCTAGGAGCTGAAAATGTAATAGTTTCATTAGGTGCGAAGGGGGCGGTGTTTGTTAATAAGGACATGTCAATATATACTCCGGTAATTAAAGGGAAATTAGTAAATAGTGTTGGTGCAGGCGATTCTATGGTAGGGGGCTTTATATTTGGTATAGAAAACAAACTTTCAGTAGAAGAATCCTTTAAGTGGGCAGTAGCTTCCGGAACAGCAACGGCCTTTTCAGAGGATATAGGTAATAGAGAATTTATAGAGGACATTTATAGTAAGGTGAAATTAAATTTTTTATAGGAGAGTAGAAGATATGAAAGTAGTTGTTTGTAAAGATTATAACGAAATGTCTAAAATAGGAGCAAATATTATAATAACTGAAATGTTAAAGAAGGATGTGTTCAAAATAGGATTAGCAACCGGTTCTACACCAAAGAAAATGTACGAATATTTAATTGAGGCGTATGAAAATAAAGTTATATCATTTAAAAATGTATTATCCGTAAACTTAGATGAATATGTTGGAATAGATTTCAATGATAATAATAGTTACCATAAATTTATGTTTGATAATTTATTTAATCATGTTGATATTAATAAAGAAAATATTTTTATTCCTACGCCAAAAGAAAATGAGTTAGAGAAATCTGTAGAGGAATATAATAGGATTTTAGACAAAATAGGTAAAAGAAATTTACAAGTATTAGGTATGGGAAACAATGGACATATAGCATTTAATGAACCAAGTAACAAATTAAATTTAAGAACATCTGTAGTAAATCTTAAGAAAGAAACTATTGAGGCTAATTCAAGGTTTTTTGAATCAGAGGAGGAAGTACCTACAAAAGCTATGAGCATGGGAATAGCAGATGCAACAAATGCAGACGTTATTTTAGTTATGGCTAGTGGTAAGGGGAAACATTATGCAGTTAAAAAATTAATAAATACAGAAGTAGTTGACTTAGAATTTCCTGCTTCAGTATTAAAATTAAAAGAAAATGTGATCTTATTAGTGGATAAAGAAGCTTATAGTGGAGAGTAAAGGAGAGTATTATGAAAAAAGAAAATAAAGCTAAAGCCAGTATTCAAAAATTTGGTGGTACATTAAGTGGAATGGTTATGCCTAATATAGGTGCATTTATTGCATGGGGTTTAGTTACAGCTATATTTTTGGAAACAGGGTGGTGGCCAAATGAAAAAATAGCAACGATTATTGGACCAATGTTAAACTATCTGTTACCTATATTAATTGGTTATACCGGAGGTAAAATATTTTATGATACAAGAGGAGGAGTTGTAGGGGCAATAGCTACTATGGGAGTTATAGTAGGTTCTGACATACCTATGTTTTTAGGAGCTATGATAATGGGACCAATAGGAGCTTTTTGTATAAAAAAATTTGATTCATTATTTGAAGGAAAAATAAAACCTGGATTTGAAATGTTAATTAATAATTTTTCGGCAGGTATAATAGGCTTTATATTATTACTAGTAGCATTTTTTGGTATAGGACCAATTATTCAAGTAATAACTAATATATTAAGCACAGGAGTAGATTTTTTAGTAACAAAAAAATTAATTCCTTTAACTAGTATATTCATAGAGCCGGCAAAAGTATTATTCTTAAACAATGCAGTAAATCATGGAATTTTAACACCAATAGGAACAGCTCAAGTTCAAGAGTTTGGTAAGTCGATATTGTATTTATTAGAAGCAAATCCAGGGGCAGGACTGGGTATTCTATTAGCATATTCCTTTTTCGGAAAGGGAACAGCTAAACAAACAGCACCAGGAGTTGCGATAATACATTTCTTCGGGGGAATACATGAAGTATACTTTCCTTATATTTTAATGAAACCAATAATGATCTTAGCAGCAATTGCAGGTAGTATGTCAGGAATATTTATATTCCAATTATTTAATGTAGGATTAGTTTCACCGGCATCTCCTGGAAGTATCATAGCAATACTGTCTGTTTCAGCCAAAACGGATTATATAGGGTTAATATTGGGGATCCTTGTTTCAATAGCTGTTTCATTTATAATAGGTTCAATTATTTTAAAATCAAGTAAAAAAGAAGATATAGATCTAGAAACTGCCACAGCACAAAAAGATAGTATGAAAAAAGAAAGTAAAGGAATAAATAATAAAAAGTTAGAAGTTAAGAATATTATAGCTAAATTAGAAGATATAGATGCTGATAAGATTAAGAAAATAGTTGTAGCGTGTGATGCAGGCATGGGAAGTTCAGCAATGGGAGCATCAATATTAAATGATAAGATTAAAAATCAAGGTATAGAAGGAATAATCGTAAAAAATTATTCAATTCCTAATATACCAGAAGATACGGATATAGTAATTACTCATGAGTCATTAACAGAAAGAGCCTACAAACAAATTCCAACAGCCTATCATTTTTCAGTAGATAACTTTTTATCTAATGATATATACGATAAGATTGCAGAACATCTAAATAAATAGTTTAAACTGGGAGGGAAAATGGAGTTATTAAAAAAAGAAAATATATTCATAAACAAAAAATT
This sequence comes from Gallicola sp., assembly GCA_012841535.1. Classification (GTDB taxonomy): domain Bacteria; phylum Bacillota; class Clostridia; order Tissierellales; family Peptoniphilaceae; genus Miniphocaeibacter. Next base: position 12,063 of record DUUN01000115.1, read on the forward strand.
CAATAATAACGAGGAAGTTATTGATTTTATAGGAGATATTTTCTATAAACAAGGATATACAGAAAAAGAATATAAAGAAGGAATGAAATTAAAAGAAAAGGAATTTTGTACAAATATTGGTAATGGAGTAGCAATTCCACATGGAACTAATGACTCTAAGGAATATATAAATGAATCAGGAATTGTAGTAATAACTATTAGAGAAGGAATATTATGGGGTGAAGAAAAAGCTTATTTAGTAATAGGAATAGCAGGAGTAGATGATGAACATATAGGAATATTATCAAAGATAGCAATAAAGGTTGCAGATAAATCATTTGTAGACACTCTTGTTTCTACTGATGATGTAGATTTACTATATAATACTTTTATAGAATAATTGGAGGGAAAATGAAAACTAAAGCTTTAAGGATGTATGGAGCCGATGATATTAGATTAGAAGAATTTGAATTACCGGAAATAAAGGATGATGAAATATTAGTAAAGGTTGTAACAGATAGTATTTGTATGTCTACCTATAAGCTAGTAAAACAAGGTAAAAAACATAAGAGAGCTCCTCAAAATATTGATACCAATCCGGTTATATTAGGACATGAATTTGCAGGAGATATAGTTAAGGTTGGTAAAAAATGGCAAGATCAATTTAAACCTGGTCAAAAATTTGCTCAACAACCGGCATTAAATTATAAAGGCAGCTTAGCTTCACCAGGTTATTCATATGAGTTTTTTGGTGGTGATTGTACTTATTGTATAATTCCTCCAGAAGTTATGGAATTAGGTTGTTTATTAAACTATGATGGAGAAAGTTACTTTGAGGCTTCATTAGGAGAGCCAATGAGCTGTATAATTGGTGGATATCATGCTAATTATCATACAAATAAACAAAATTATGATCATGAGATGGGAATAAAAAAAGGTGGAAATGTAATAATTCTTGGTGGAATAGGACCAATGGGTTTGGGAGCTGTAAGTTATGGTTTATATACAGATAAAAAACCAAAAAGAATTGTAGTAACTGCAACAAATGATGAAAAAATAGAAAGAGCAAAAAGAGTTTTGTCAATAGAAAATGCTAAGAATAAAGGTGTAGAGTTAATATATGTAAATGTAAAGGGAATGACTAAGGAAGAACAAATTAAAAAATTGATGGATATAACTGATGGTTATGGCTATGATGATGTATTTGTGTATATTCCATATGAAGAAGTAGCTGAAGTTGGAGACTCTATATTAGCTTTTGATGGTTGTTTAAATTTTTTTGCAGGACCAACAAACAAGGATTTTGTAGCAAATATGAACTTATACAATGTACACTATACAAGCACTCATATAATGGGAACTACAGGTGGAAATACTGATGATTTAAAAGAAGCATTAGATTTATCAGCAAAAGGAGTGATAAAACCATCTGTAATGATAACACATATAGGTGGATTGGATAGCGCAGCAGATACAACGTTGAATCTTCCCAATATACCGGGTGGGAAAAAATTAATATATACTCATTTGGAAATGCCTTTAACTGCAATTGAAGACTTTGAAGAAAAAGGAAAAGAAGAGGAAATTTTTAAGATCTTAGATGAAATATGTAAAAAACATGATGGATTATGGAACACAGAAGCTGAAAAAGCATTATTTGAATATTATAACTTATAAAAACTAAAAAAACTCTTAATTTTAATAGGTTAAAATAATAAAGATTTATATTTTTTATATTAATTTTCATATATGATACAATATAATTATTAATAGTTATAAGTGGATTTAACTATTTTATATTTAATTAGGAGGTATTTGATTAATGCTAGTATCAGCAAAAGAAATGTTAGACAAGGCTTTAGAAGGTCATTATGCAGTAGGTCAATTTAATATTAATAACTTAGAGTGGACAAAGGCAATATTAGAAACAGCACAAGAATTAAAATCACCAGTTATACTTGGAGTATCTGAAGGTGCTGGAAAATATATGACAGGCTATAAAACTGTAGTAAAAATGGTAGAAGGAATGGTAGAGGAAATGGGAATAACAGTTCCTGTTGCTATTCATTTAGACCATGGTTCATACGAAGGAGCTAAAAAAGCAATAGAAGCTGGCTTTACTTCAGTAATGTTTGACGGCTCACATTATTCAATAGATGAAAATGTTGAAAAAACAAAAGATATTGTTAACCTTGCACACAGTAAGGGAATATCTGTTGAAGCAGAAGTTGGTTCAATAGGTGGAGAAGAAGACGGTGTAGTAGGTACTGGTGAATTTGCAGATCCGGCAGAATGTAAAATGATAGCTGATCTAGGAATTGATTTTCTAGCAGCAGGAATTGGAAATATTCATGGAGTATATCCTGAAAATTGGCAAGGATTAAACTTCGATGTTTTAGCGGAAATACAAAAAGAAGTTGGTAAATTACCATTGGTATTACATGGTGGTACTGGAATTCCAACAGATATGATAAAGGAAGCTATCTCATTAGGAGTTTCTAAAATCAATGTTAATACAGAATGTCAATTAGCATTTGCAGATGCAACTAGAAAATATATTGAAGCAGGCAAGGACAAAGAAGGTAAAGGCTTTGACCCTAGAAAATTACTTGCACCAGGAACTCAAGCTATAAAAGATACAGTAAAAGAAAAAATGGAAATTTTCGGCTCAATAGGCAAAGCGTAAAATTTATTTAAAGCATATAGAGAATTTCTGGCTCTTTGTCAAATAGTGTTGATGAAGAAAATAATAATATTTGCGGTTCAAGCTAAGAAGCTTGAGCCGCTATTTCATTTTCAAAACCTTTAAACTTAAACTTATGAAAACATAACATAATCCTT
>DUUN01000412.1 GCA_012841535.1 Gallicola sp.
AAAGTTTAATTATAGTAAAAATAGAATTTTATTTTCTTTTATTATTGCTAATACCATAGATGTAAATAACAATAAAATTTCAAAAATTATTATAGATTCATTAAACAAACTTTTCATTCCTATAAAAGATTTAGAAATTTCATATTTTTTAAAGGATTATATAATATGGATTCAGGGAATGAAAGATGATATATTTTTAGACTTTACAGATTTTAATATTTCTAATGAAGTCGATAGTAATATAACATTTTATAAAATGGTTTCTATTAACGAGTATATTGACCTATTAAGAGAAAATAATATAATTTTAGAAAATGATGTTCGGAGAAATTATTTTATTACAAAAGCAAATAAATTGGCTAAGGAATATGGTGGAGTATTATTTGATTCAAATTATTTAATTGAAAAATATATTAATTCATATAATTTACCTTATCCAATTTTAAAAAATTTCGATAATAAATTACTAGAATATCCACAAAAATTATTAGTGGCAATTCTATTGGACATTTGTAATGTTTTTCCAGTAGTAAATGAAAAAAATACATTATTACCATATTTTATTTTCTCAGTTGAAAAACATGATATTGATGATGAAAATAAAATTAGTAATATTCATTTAGATAAAATTAATGTTTTATTGGAAGTTTTAAAAAAATATGAAAAAACAATGGAATTTAGTTATGAATACTATCTAGATAAAATGAAAAATACTAAATTACCTATGGAAATAGGAACAGTATACGATGAAACCTTAAGAATTAAATCCTTTGCTAAAATATTAGGTTCTTATTTAAAAGTAGGAGAAAACACTATAAATAACATTGAACAAGAGGCAGATATTTGTAAATTGGATCTTGCGACGGATATTGTAAAAGAAATGCCTGCCTTAAAAGGAATTATTGGATATTTATATGCCAAAGAAAATGGCTTTAATGATATAGTTTCTAACGCAATGTATATGTATTATAGACCTAGATTTTTTTATGATAAAATGCCCGATACTACTTCGGCTAAAATACTTAGCATTGCAGATAAGTTAGATTCAATTGCTAATGTTTTTATTTACAATACTTTAAATATGAAAGATAATTTATATCAAACGACTGATATTAGGAGAAAAGCAAGTGGGGTTATAAATATAATCATAGACAATAAGTGGGATTTAAATCTTTCAGTTATCGTTAATGATTTAATATATACCTATATAAAATATAATAATATAGTAGTGGATTATGAAGTTCTTAAAAATGAAATTAAAAGTTTTATTTTGTCAAAATATAGAGAAGAACTTATTAATAAAAATTTCCAATACAAGTCAATAGATAATTTAATAAAAAAATATCCAGATAATATTTCAAAAATTCATGAAATATTAACAAAAGGAGAAGAAGATGAGTAATAAAAATTTAATAATAGTGTCTGATTCTACCGGCGAAACAGCTATTCAAATGACAAATGCCATAAAGGTACACTTTGATTTAGAAGGGGTAAGTATATTAAGGTATCCTGATATTTTAACTTATGAAGAAATAGATGAAATGTTTAATGAATTAACAGGAGAAAATTTAATTTATTCAACAATTATAAGAGAAGATATCTTAGAATATCTAAAAGAAAAGGCTGCTGAAAGAAATTATACTGTAGTAGACCTATTTGAAGTTCCTTTAACTGCAGCTGAAAAATTCTTTAATCAAAAAGCCAAACGAGAAGTAGGTTTAACCAGAACCTTAAGTGAAGATTATTTTGAAAAAATTGAAGCACTTGATTTTGCTATGAAGTATGATGATGGTAAAGACCCTCGTGGTATAAAATTAGCTGATATAGTTCTAATAGGTATATCTAGAACTTCAAAAACGCCATTGTCTCTTAATCTAGCATTTAAAAATTATAAGGTGTGTAATATTCCTTTAGTACCGGAAATTAATCCACCTGAGGAATTATTTCAAGTAGATCCAAAAAAAATAATTGGACTAATAATAAATAAAGACAAATTAAATGAAATAAGAAATGAAAGATTAAGATTAATGGGCATTATGTCAGGTGGTGAGTATTCATCAGAAAATAGAATTTTAAATGAATTGAGCTTTGCCTTAGATTTATATGAAAAAATCGGTTGTAGAGTTATTGATGTAACTACAAAAACCATTGAAGAAACAACATCCGATATAATTACAATAATTGATCAGAATAGAAATACAAATTAATAGGAGAAATAATGACGGAAGAAGTAAAGAAAAAAAGTATATTTAAAAAGTTATTAATTGCCATTTTATTTTTATTGGTTTTAGTGTATTTAGCTGGTATATATGTATTTTCAAAATACACCTACCCAAATACCTATTTAAACGATAATAAAGTTCCTTTTAAACAAATAGATACTTTATTTTCCAATATAGCCTTAGATAAAATTAAAATTTATGCTAAAGATAATGAAGAATATATTTTAGATCCTACAGAACTAAATTTTGTTGCTGACTATAAAGAGAATACGGAGATAAAACAAAATTCATTTATTTGGCCAATTGAAATATTTTCCAAGCATGAATATATTAACCCTGTAGAAAAAGCGGTAAATACAGAAAATTTAAACTCTTGGATAAAAGATTCGGACCTAACTAAAAACATGAAGGAGCCGATTAATGCAGAAATTATTAAAGAAAATAACAATTATATTATTAAAGAAGAAGAGTTAGGAAATACCTTAGATATAGAAAAGCTATATAGTACTATTGAAAGTTCCTATTTAAACTCTATTAATGAAATAACCTTAAAAGATGAATATGTTAAGCCAACAGTATTTAAAAAAGATTTAGAGGAAAGAACAGAATTTCTAAATAAGTTGTTAGAAAGAAATCTTTCCATAAAAATCCATGATGATTCATTAATAAAGTTAGAGGATATGGAAATCTTCATTAACGAAAATGAAGCCAAACTAGACTATGAAAAAGTAAAAAATTACGTTATAGAATTAAAAAATAAATATGATAATCTTAATAAAGAAAGAAAATTTACAACATATGCCGGTAGTGAGGTAACTGTTCCTGGCGGGAATTATGGGATACAAATAAATTTAGAAAAAAGTACAGATGCTATTTTCAATGCCTTATCAGAAGGAGATTCAGAAGTAGTTGATTTAGTTTATACTCATAAATCCCCAAATAATGGAGAAATTGGAAATACCTATGTAGAAATTAGTATTGCAGATCAAAGAATGATATTTTATAAAGATGGAAATGTAATTGTAGATACTCCTGTAGTTACCGGCCAACCTAACGGTGTTTATGATACACCTAAAGGAGTTTGGAATGTTTGGATTAAGGAAAGAAATAGATTCCTACGTGGTAGTAATTTAGATGGAAGTAAATATGAAAGTTGGGTTCAATACTGGTTACAAATCGATTATACAGGTGTAGGAATACATGATGCTTATTGGCAAAATGGAAATTTTGGAGGACAAAGATACAAAACAAGAGCAGGTAGTCATGGTTGTATTAACACTCCTTTAGGAGAAGTTAGTAAACTTTATGATAATATTGAAAAAGGTACTCCGGTAATAATATATTAGCTAAAAGGTGATTTTCAAATCACCTTTTTCTATTTCTAGTACATAATTTTCTAGTTCATATAATAATAAACATATATAAAGTAAGATAGTAATATTTAAAAAGTTACAAATTTAACTTTTTTGTAATACTTTTGTAACTAATTTGTAACTTTCATTGACTTCTGAACTATAGTCTATTAGAATTTATAATAGTGTACAACTTGGGAGGATACTAAATTATGAATAAGAAGAAATTAGGTGCATCACTAGGCTTTGTATCTTTAATAGCTTTAGGAGTAGTTGGTTTAAGTAATGAAACTTTAAGTGATGTTTTAAAGTCAGCACCTAAAAATTATGTAGAGAGTATTTCAGACTATAAAGAAGAAGATATTAATAAAATAATAGATAATAATAAAAATAATAAAAAAGAAAATATAGAAACTATAAAACTAGCATTAGATAATACTATTTATGAAGTTTCTAAAAAGGATAATTCAGCAAATGTTCAAGAAGAACAAACTTCACAAATAAGTAATGCTTCAAATGAAAATAACTCTACTGTAGTTCAAAATCCAGTAGAAACAAAAGCAATAGAAGAAAGCAACATCTCTCTTTCTGGAGAAAAAACTGTAGATACTTCTAAAACAACTAATTCTGAAAATGCTAATTCAAATGTAGATAATAATTCTAATATTGAAAGTAATGTTAATTCAGAAGTAGAAACTGTAGTTGTTAATGAAAATGAAAGTTCGTTATCAGATGAAAATACAACAGTTAGTACTCCGAAAATTGAAACTAACGAAGCAAAGGTTATTGAATTACCTGTAGAAGGTTGGATTTCACATAATTTAAATGTACGTTCCAGTGCAAAAATTGATGCTGAAAATATAATAGGTACATTAACTGTAGGGTCTAAAATTTCAGGCACTGAATCAAATGGTTGGGTTAAAATAGAGTTTGAAGGTAAAGAAGGATATGTTTCTAGAGACTATATTTCTAATACAGAAATAAAGGCTCCAGAAAAAGAAGAAACCCCTGCACCAGAAACTCCAGAAAATAGTCCTAATACTGAAGAAGAACAAAATGATACAGGAAATACATTAACTGGTTGGGTTAAAAGTCCTTTAAATTTAAGAGAAAATAATAACACTAGTTCTAAAGTTTTAACGGTAATACCTGCTGGTACTAAAGTTACCGGTACTGAATCAAATGGTTGGGTTAAAATCTCTTATAACGGATTAACTGGTTATATCGCTAAGTCATATATATCAGATACTGAAATAAAAAATGAAGAAAATAATAAAGAAACAAATACTGATGAAACTGTAGAAACAGATTCTAGTACAATAAACAAAATAGTAAATAGCGCTTATGGTTATGTAGGATCTAGATATGTATACGGCTCTGCAGATCCAAGTACAGGATTTGACTGCTCAGGACTAACATATTATCTTTATAAAACACATGCAGGTATAACTTTACACAGAAATTCTGCTGCACAAGCATCTAACGGCTATCAAGTATCAAAATCCAATCTAAAACCTGGAGATTTATTATTCTTCGCTACTTCTGGCGGAAAGAATATAAGTCACGTTGGGATTTATGTTGGAAACGGAAAAATGGTACATGCTTCTACTCCTGCAACAGGAGTTAAAGTAGATGATATTAATTCCAATTATTATGTTAATAACTATGTAACAGCAAGAAGAATAATAGACTAAATAATTTGGCTCTTTGTCAAATAGTGTTGATGAAGAAAATAATAATATTTGCGGTTCAAGCTAAGAAGCTTGAGCCGCTATTTCATTTTCAAAACCTTTAAACTTAAACTTATGAAAACATAACATAATCCTT
>DUUN01000455.1 GCA_012841535.1 Gallicola sp.
CTTGCCACACTGCTTACAATAAATTATTCCTCTAAATAAATTCTCATGATTATGATGATGGGGAGTTATTCTAGATTTTATTAAGTTTTGAACAATATCAAAATCATTTCTTGTAATGATAGCATCATGAGTGTTATTAACAACAATATGGTTTTCTTTGGGGACTCTTACTCGTTTCTTTGTTTTGTAGTTTTCAGTTTCTACTTTTCTGTTTTCCATATCACCAACATAAACAATATCTTGTAATATGTGTCTTATGGTAGTATAACACCATTTATAGGGATTACCCTTAAACCTTTCAAACCTTGTATCACCTAAACTAGCTTTGTAAGTTCTAGGATTAACTATCTTTCTTCTTTCAAGTTCCTTTGCAATATAAATTGAACCCAAAATCAAGTTATGTATAATAACAAGAAAAATATTATAAAAAGTACTTGATTAATTATGTATATTATAACATTTTTCTATTATATAATATATTAAAATAGATTAAATGAAAAGACGAATCTACCCTAAGGTAAACTCGCCTAGTTTTGCTTGTGAATGTAAATTGCTTTATATTTTCAAATTTAATAATAATTTTCAATTATGCAATCCAGTCTATCGACTGAAAATGAAACATAATCGCCATTTTTAAAATCTTCGCCCAAGCCATCAGGATAATCATATTCTAAATCAATTTCAAAATTAAATATTTGCACAATTGCTTTACTAGAATCTATAATTCTCCCTTTTAACTTATATCCAAGAGGATCAAATAATGGTTTTATAATAGAATATTTCATATCTTTTTCATTAATTATTTTTTTAACAATGACACCATCAACGCTAAAGGCATAAATCTTTGTAATTTCCAAACCACTTTCTGGTTTTCTTCCATCTGGTAAAGGAACAGACATACATACACATTTCACTTCATTTTTACCATCAGTAACAATATATTGAGCATAATTATAATTATATTCAAGAACTTTTTTAATGTGCATAATGCCACCTCCTTATTTTTATAGCATTGATAAATATTTTGCATATTTAATTGTTCTAATAAAGTATGTAGTAATTAAATTAGAATTGTGGCCCACACCTACATAAAAATATTTATTACCCACAATCCATTGTGCATAAGCATTTACTTTAGAAGCATATACGCCACCATTGTTAATAATTGCCTTTGCTCCGTTTGTATAATCAAATACATTTCTATACCCCATTTGAGTTTTGCCATGATCTAAAAAATGACTTCTCATTTTTCTCCAACCACCATGCCAATTGCTGTTGCCAAAGTTTTGATACCTAGTTACTCCAGCCATAGAAGCAACTGTGCCAGCAGTGGCAATAGCTGCAATAGATAACATTAATCCATTGTATAATCCATCACTCATTCCGGTTGTATCCATAATCCAGTTTCCACCCATGAATGCTTCTTGATATTCTGCAGATGCAAATAGCCCTGTAAATAATCCTGCACCAGCAGTTACTCCACCAATTGCCATTGTTCCTGCAGCTCCCGCACAATATAATGCCATTCCACCACTAATTAATGCAGGAATTGCAACCATTGTTAGACCAATAGCTGTCATTGAATTATTATCAGAAGCTACGCCTCCAATAGTTAATCCCATTCCAACTATGGCTGTTAAGCCAAGAATACAAGCCAACACTGGGAAGCATCCACTAGGATCTGCATACATAACCGGATTGTTTCCACAATAAGCATATAAATTTAATCCATTTGCTGAACTAGGATCTAGGTAACTAACATCATCTGCATTTAACCATCTACCCCATTCAGGATTATAGTATCTAGAGTTACAATAATATAGTGATGTCTCATAGTCATATAGATATCCCCTATAGGTATATGGATTTATAAAACTAAGAATTCCACTTGTTCCTATTAGATTACCCCAAGCATCATATTGATACTCAGTTACCACATTTCCATCTTTGTCTACTATCTTTACAATATCTCCTTGAA
>DUUN01000482.1 GCA_012841535.1 Gallicola sp.
ATTAAAAGAAACAGAAGAAGCCACTAGTTTGATATTTGCTTTTGGAAATCCATCTATATATGAAATTAATGATTTTATATTACCATTAAGACATGTAGAGAAAGGTGGAAGCTTAAGTACTAGAGAACTTTTAGATGCTTCTGCTTTGTTAAGGTCAGTTTATGAAATAAAAAAATATTTACCTTACACTATTGAAAATGAAGGTAAGTATCCGATTATTTCCAATATAATTTTTTCTTTAACAGAATACAACAATATTGAAAAAGAAATTTCAAATGCTATTATTTCAGAAAATGAAATAAGTGATAATGCAAGTAGTGAACTAAAAAGAATTAGAAGGGAAATATTAAGTAAGTCTAATTCTATTAGAGAAAAATTAAATAATATTTTAAAATCACAAAATTCACAAAACTTATTACAGGATTCTTTTGTAACAATGAGAGATGGCCGATATGTTATACCGGTAAAATCAGAAAATAAAAATTTAATAAAGGGTATTGTTCATGATCAATCATCTTCAGGAGCTACTTCTTTTATAGAACCAATGGCTGTAGTAGAAATAAATAACGATATTAGAATATTAGAAGCCAAAGAAGAAGAGGAAATAAAAAAAATATTAAGAGAATTATCTTTAGAATTATTAAAAATAAGAGATGATTTAATTATTAATCAAAATAATTTATCTAGATTGGATTTTATATTTGCAAAAGCTAATTTAGCTATTGAATATAACTGTTCTAGGCCTATTATTAATAAAAAAGGTATAGTAAATTTGAAAAAGGCTAGACACCCTTTATTAAATAAAGATACGGTAGTTCCAATTGATATTGATTTTGGCCGAGATTATAATACTTTAGTTATAACAGGTCCTAATACTGGTGGAAAAACAGTAACATTAAAAACAGTTGGTCTACTAACTTTAATGGCCCAGTCAGGGTTACTAATTCCCTGTAAAGAAAATTCTGAAATAGCTATTTTTGATGAAATTTATGCAGATATTGGAGACGAGCAAAGTATAGAACAATCATTAAGTACATTTTCTTCACATATGACAAATATTGTAGAGATAATGAATAATTTGAAATATAATTCCCTAGTGCTTTTTGATGAATTAGGAGCAGGTACGGACCCAACTGAAGGTGCTGCCTTAGCTATAGCAATTTTAGAAAAATTATTAAACAAAAATATAAGAACAATGGCTACTACCCATTATTCTCAACTAAAATTATTTGCATTAAATACTGAAGGAGTAAAAAATGGATCAGTGGAATTTGATGTAAATACCCTAAGTCCAACATATAGACTAACAATAGGTTTACCTGGTAAATCCAATGCTTTTGAAATTTCAAAAAGACTAGGTTTAAGTGAAGCTATTATAAACGAGGCTAGAAAATTAATATCAGAAGAAAATCAAAACTTCGAAGATATATTATCTAAAATAGAATATGATAGACGTGAAATTGAAGAAAGTAGAAATAGACAAAGAAAATTAGAAGAAGAAATTAGTCTATTAAAAACCGAGCTAAATGAGGAAATTAATAAGACTAAATTATCTAGAGCTAAAATTATTGAAGATGCAAAGGAACAAGCCTATAGGATAGTGCAGGAAGCTAAAGATTCTAGCTCTGAGCTGTTAAAAAAATTGAAATATCTACAAAGTAGCTCTGAAGAAAATATTGCCTATGAAGCTACTAAAATTGAACAAAATTTTAATAAAAAACTAAAGAAAAATGTAAGTAAAAAAGGACTTTTGGACACAGTAGACAATGGAGAAAAAAGAGAAATAACCATAGGGGATGAAGTAGAAGTACTAGGTATGAACGACATAGGTCAAGTAATTTCTAGGCCAAATAAAAAAGGTGATGTTCAAGTTCAAGTAGGTATAATTAAACTAAATGCAAATATTAATAATTTAAAACTTGTAGAATCTACTGATGAAAAAAAAGCAAAAACCAATATAAAAAATATTATAAAAAGTAAAGCTAATAAAAATATAAGTAGTGAATTAGATTTAAGAGGTTATAATATAGAAGAGGCTATTTATGAAATAGAAAAATTTATTGATGATGCTTATATAGTAGGAATTAAAGAAATAAGATTAATACATGGTAAAGGTACTGGAGTTTTAAGACAAGGTGTTCAAAATTATTTAAAAAGGAACAAATATGTAAAATCTTATAGAATAGGTTCTTATTCTGAAGGTGGTACTGGTGTAACAGTTGTACAAATAAAGTAATGAGAGGTAAATATGATAGATTTTAAAATTAAGGTTGCAGATAAATTAGAAGAATTGAAACTGGATATTTCAAGAGATGAAATAATTTCTCTTATAGAAATACCGCCGGAATCAAGTATGGGTGACTATGCTTTTCCTATGTTTAAATTTGCAAAGATTTTTAAAAAAGCACCAAATTTAATTGCAGAGGAATTAGTTGGTAAACTTACTAAGGGGGAATTCTTTTCAGATATTGTCAATACAGGTCCCTATATTAATTTCTTTGTTAATAATGAATTATTAACAAGGGAAGTTTTAGAAGGGGTTTTAAATAATAAAAAATTTGGTTCAAAAAATATAGGTTTAGGTAAAACAGCCGTAGTTGAATTTTCTTCAACAAATATAGCCAAACCCTTTCATATTGGACATTTAAGATCCACTGTAATTGGTAATTCCATTAACAATATATTAAAATATCAAGATTATAACACAGTTGCAATAAACTATATTGGGGATTATGGTACACAATTTGGAATGATGATTTCAGCATATAAAAAATGGGGAAGTAAAGAAGAAATAGATAAAGATCCTATTAATGGTCTGCTTAATTTATATGTTAGATATAATAAAGAGGCTAAAGAAGATGAATCCTTAATGGATGAAGCAAGAGATTGGTTTGATAAACTGGAAAAGAAAGATGAAGAAGCCGTTGAATTATGGCAATGGTTTAAGGATATAAGTCTAAAGGAATTTAATAGGGTTTACGAATTATTAGGAGTTAAATTTGACAACTATCATGGAGAGGCCTATCATTCTCAATTTATGGAAGAAGTAATTAAGGAACTTGAAGAAAAAAGTCTATTAAAAGAATCAGAAGGTGCAATGATAGTAGATTTAGAAAAGTATGATTTACCACCAGTGCTTATTAAAAAAAGCAATGGCTCAAGTACTTATATTACAAGGGATATAGCTACAGCTATATACAGAAAAAAAACCTACGATTTTTATAAAAACAACTATGTTGTAGCATCACAACAAAGATTACATTTCCAACAGCTTGTGGCAGTTTTAAAAGAAATGGGATATGAGTGGGCAGACGATTGTGTTCATATTTCCTTTGGAATGGTATCTATGCAGGATGGTGCAATGAAAACCAGAGAAGGAAAAGTTATATTTCTAGAAGAAGTATTAAATCAAGCCATAAGTAAAACCAATGAAATAATTGAAAATAGAAATCCAGACTTAGAGAATAAAGAAAAAGTTGCAAGGGAAATTGGTGTTGGAGCAATAATCTTCCAAGATTTATTTAATAATCGTATAAAAGATTATGTGTTTGACTGGGACCAAGTATTAAATTTTGATGGTGAAACAGGTCCATATGTTCAATATGCAAATGCTAGAGCATCATCAATTTTAAATAAAGTCAACTTCCAAGTTGAAGAAAATGTTGATTATACCTTATTAAAAGAAGATGAAGAAATAGCTATAATTAAAATTTTAGATAATTTTAGTAATGTTTTAGAAAACGCTGCTAATAAGTTAGAACCATCATTTGTTACAAGATATTCTGTTGAATTAGCAAAGGCCTTTAATAGATTTTATAATTCATGTCCAATAAATTCAGCAGAAGATAATCTGAAAAGTGCTAGATTGCTTTTAACTTACGCAACAAAGGTAGTTTTAACAACAAGTTTAAATTTATTGGGAATTGCAGCTCCTGAAAAAATGTAAGACTAGTTTAACTAGTCTTTTTTAGATAGGTGAAAAATGAAAATACTATTAACATCATTAAATACAAAATATATTCATAGTAATATAGCAATACAGTATTTAAAATCAACTGTAAAGGATTATTATGAAGTAGATACAAAGGACTTTACAATTAATCAAAATATTGATGATATTATCTATGAAATTATGAAAAATGATTATGACATTATTGGCTTTTCTACATATATTTGGAATGTTGAAGAAACCTTAAAAATATGTAGAAAAATAAAAAAAATAAAAGAAGACATTATAATCATTTTAGGGGGACCGGAAGTTTCCTATAATGGAGAAGAATTATTAAAAGAAAATACTAGTTTAAATTATATTATTTCAGGTGAAGGTGAATTTGTTTTTTTAAAACTACTAAATTATATAAAAGGAAAAGAAAACACTTTACCAAATGGAATTGTAGAAAGAAATAATAACAATATACAAGGTAATACAAATTATCAAGTAATAGATGATTTATCAATTTCTGAATTTGAATATACCGATGACTATATTAAGGATAAAAAAATAATATATTATGAAACTTCAAGAGGATGTCCTTATAATTGTGAATTTTGTCTTTCCTCATCGACTAAAAAAGTTAGATATTTTGATTTAGAAAGATGTAAAAAAGATATAAAAAGATTTATTGATTTAGAAGTACCTCTAGTTAAATTTATAGATAGAACATTTAATTATGATAAAAATCGTGCATTAGAGTTAATGAAATTTATTAAAGAAAATGATAAGGGAATAACAACATTTCATTTAGAAATACATCCGACCTTAATAGATGGGGATTATTTAGACTTATTTAAGAATTTGAGAAAAGATCTCTTCCAATTTGAAATTGGAGTCCAGTCGACAAATGTAAAAACTTGTAAAGCTATAAAAAGAGTAGGAGAATTTGAGCAAATAAAAAAGGTCTGTAAAGAAATAATAAGTTATAATAACATTCACTTACATTTAGATTTAATTACAGGACTTCCTTTTGAAGACTATGAGAGTTTAAAAAAATCCTTTAATGATATTTTGTCAATTAGACCAGATAAACTTCAATTAGGTTTTTTAAAAGTTTTAAAAGGGTCGCCATTATGGTATAAAAGTAAAGAATATGAAATAGTTTATGATGATGACCCACCATTTGAAGTTATATATACTAAATGGATTAGTTATAAAGAAATTCAAAAGATTAAACTTATAGAAACCTTAGTAGATAAATATTATAATGAAAAATATTTTATTAATACTTTTGAATTTTTAGTTAAAAATTTCTATAAAACTGATTTTGACTTTTTTAATGATTTTTCAAACTATTGGAAAATTAATGATTATTACTTTAAAAATCACTCAAGGAATAATCTATATGTAATTTTTAAAAAATTTATTGAATATAAGGATTTTAAATTTAAGAATATTCTTAAAGAATTATTAATACATGATTATATAATTACAAATAAAAAAATTCCTTATTTTTTAGATGCGGTAATAATAGAAAATAATTTAAAACATGAATTACTAAAAGATAGAGAAATTTTAAATATTATTGGAGAATATGCTTTAGATATAACTACTAAAAAACTAGTTAAGAATATTTTTATCTTGAAATTTAATTATGATATAATTGATGTTATGGAAAATAACAATTATTATGAAAAAAAATGTATAGTCCTATATGACAATACAAATAATGCATTTTATAATATAACAAATTATTATAAGGAGATAATATGAATTATCTAAAAGATTTTTTTTATGTACAAAAAACTGCCATAACAAATACCTTTAAAGGAATAAGATATTTTTTCATAGTAGCATTTGCAATATTAGCAGGCTCACTGGCAGTTAACATTATTAGTAATGTTTTATACTCAATTTTTGGCGTAGGAGTTCTATCGACAATAATAGGAGTCCTAATATATGTATTGGAAATTTTTGCAATATCCTTTGTAATGAATATTTTATACAGGGCTGTAAAGGAAAATGGAAAAGGTAGAGGGTTTATTCAAGATAATAGTAGCCAATTTATGTATAAAATAATTCAAATAGCTTTTATATTTTATTTAGTAAGACTAATTTTACAAATAGGTGGTTTATATAAAATATACTATTTAATATTACCAATAATATTAATAATTTTTAATGCCTTACCAGAATCTATATATTTGGAAAATTATGATTCCCAAGGTACCTTAATCCATTCTTTAGAATTTTTAAAGAATAATATTATAAACTGGGGAATACCAAATTTATTAATTTATGGAGTTTTATGGCTTTTTAAAATACCTTATATACTGCCTTTTAATATTTCATTTAATAGAAATATTTTAGATATAGTAATTTCATTGGCGATATTATTATTATATAGTATATTTTTGATATATAGAGGCAATTTATTTGAAGTATTAAATGGTTCATCTATGAGAAAAAGAGAATATATGAGGAAATTTGATTAATGGAAAATATTAGGGATTATTATAAATCAAAATCTGAAGAAATCTTATATTTAGAATTAAGAGAGAAGTTAGTAAATATTGATTTTCCGCTACCTATCTTAAAAAAAGATTTTGTAGAAGAGATAAAATCGGGAACTTTTAACGAGGAAATAGAGTTTAAATATTTTTTTAGAGGAATAATATTTAATTTAGCAATTGACCCAGATTTTAAATATGCAAAAAAATATTTTGATTTTTTAGTTAAAAATATTACAAATTTAAAAGGAGCGGTTTTAAATTTGTCAATTAATGAATTAAAAAATGATTTAGAAGCATCTAATGTTTTTTTAAAATTTAATTATGATAATTTTAAAGATGCAAGTAGTAATTATTACTATGCCTTATCACTTTTAGAATTATATGAGACTAAAAACAACTATATATTTTTAGAAGAAGCTGAAAGAGTTTTAAATCAAAATATATCTATTGATGAAAATTATCCACTAACATATTTTTTACTTGGAAATATTGAATTAAATAGAAACAATTTAATAAAGGCTAACTATTATTTTTTAGAATCTAAGGAAAAATTGAGTAATTTAAATATAAGTAATATAGAGGAAATTGAAAAGGAAATAAACAAAAAAATAGACTCTTTACAGGTTGAAGTAATACTATTAGAAAGTAAATATCTACTTGAAAATGGTAAATTTTATGAAGTAGTAGAAAGTTTGGAAAATGTAGATATATACGATTATAGAAAATATTATTATTTAGCTAATGCGTATTTTGCATTAATGGAGAATAACAAGGCTTTTAAAAATTATTCTTTAGCAGATGATTTTAATAATAAAGCTGTAGAATTTTATATAGATTATGGTTATTTTTTATCACAAGTAGGATATGTAGATTTAGCTTTAGAAATAATAGAAAAAGGTTTAAAAAAATATGAGGATAATGAAAAATTATTATTTAATAGAGCTGTTATATATTTAAATATAGGTGAAAATAAAAAAGCGAAAGAAGATTTAGAAAATATTATACAATATTACGATATTTCGGAAGATATTTTTAACAATGCAATGATTTTATTAGAACAAATCCAGGATTAATAATTATTTTATTAATCCTGGATTTAATTTATCTAGAATTTCCAATGCAATTAAAATATTTTGCCTAGAATTCGAATTTTCTAAATCTATATCAACAAGTTCATTAACCTTATTAATTCTATAGACAATGGAATTTCTATGTACATCCATCTGCTTAGAAGCTTTTATTAAAGACCTTTCTTCAATTAGGTAGTAATAGAGAGTCTTTAATAATTCTGAATTTTTGCCCTCATCATAATTTTTTAAAATTATTAATTCTTCTGGTATGGCAATTTCAATAAAATTATTTGAAATTGACATGGAGAATATTAATTTGTCTAAATTTAAATCTATATTTTCTTTAATATTTAAATTATTATCAACTATATATTTAGTTAATTCATAGGCCTTATAAAAATTTAACAAATTTTTCCTTAAGTATATTGAAGAATAATTAAAATTGTATTTATCAATATAATTTTCTATGTCCGAAATTACTTTATTATTATTTAAATTTGACTCATTTAAAAGTATTAGTAAGTTATTATTTATAATTATAGAATATAGGTACATAGGATAATCTAATATAAACCTATTTCCATGTATAAACATATCTCTGTATTTAAATAGACCACCTTCTAATTTTAGATTATATAGTCTATACTGGTCATTTATATTCCAGTTTAGAGTTTTTAATATATCCATATCTTCATCTGTAAAGTTATTAACAGATAAATTTTTAATAGTATCATAGAACTTATCCTTAGTATTAATGAATTTGCTAATACTATTATAAATATATGTATCAATAATACCTATTAATTTATATATATTATCATTAAACTTTTCATCTATTTTTTCAAAAGCTAGGTAACCATAAACTCTAGAAGATGCTTTTTTTGATATTTTAAGGGGGAATATATCGTTAACTTTGTTAAAATCAAAGATATTGTAAACTAGTTTTTTATTATTTCCTAAAATACATACATTTGAATTATATTCGTTTTTTAAAATTTTTAATAAATTATCAATTCCCTTATTATTTGTAATAATATCATAGACTAAAAAAATAAAATTATTGTATTTATGTAAGGACTCATTTACAATATCTACAATTTCATTACTATTTTTTAAATTACTAATAATGTAATTAATACTTGAATCTAAGGAAATATCTTTATTATAATTAAAAATTAAATAATTACCCTTCTTAATTTTCACCTTATTTAATAAATTTCCATCAATAATATTTAGTGTATTTTTGTCATCTATAAAGTTATTAGTTCTAATATGAATTATTTCATTATTAATAGGTACATTATTTTTTTGTATTTTAAGTGTAGTTAAATTTAATAATTCTTTGAAAAACATAACATAGAGCTCCTTATTTTATTATACTATTAGTATAGCATATAACTTTATAGGCAATAACAAATCTAGCAAATTATACTTTTTTATATTATAATATGTTTTATGTTTAATATAAAAATTAGGAGAAATTATGAAGTCAACAGCTTTTTTATTAATGATAATTACAGTAATATCTAAATTTTTAGGTTTACTAAGAGAATCCTTATTGGCTAAGTACTTTGCAACAGGTATAGTTGCCGATGCTTTTAATATAGCTATGGACTTACCAATATTAATATTTAGTTTTGTAGCTGTAGGTATTTCTACAGGTTTTATTCCTACTTATAAGAGAATAGAAAAAGACGAAGGTGTTTTATTAGCTAATAAATTTACCAGTAATATGGGAAATGTTAGTATAATAATCGGTATAGTAATTGTTATATTTTGTGAGATTTTTGCTGGCCCCTTAACTAAGTTATTAGCCTATAATTTTCCGGAAAAATCCCATGCATTAGCAACTAGTTTTTTAAGAATAACCTATTTAAGTTTAGTTGCTACGTCAGTTGCTACAGTCTATAGAGGCTATTTATATGCTAGAGAAAACTACTTAGTACCAGCTATACAGGGCTTTATTTTAAATTTTTTTATAATAGTTTCAATTATATTAGGTTCAAAAATAAACATATATATACTTCCTATAGGTCTAACCTTAGGAACAATGGTACAATTTATTCCTTACTTTCCAGCTGTAAGAAAAACAGGATTTAAATGGACACCTAAAATCAACTGGTCTGATAAGTACCTAAAAAGTATGTTATATTTAGCAATTCCTGTAATATTTGGAGTATCTGTTAGTCAAATAGGTGTTATGATTGACAAAAACCTAGCTACATTTATTCAGTCTGTCGGTGGATATTCTACAATGAAATATGCATCTAGATTAAGTGAATTTGTAAATGGAATTGTAGTTGTATCAATAGGAACCGTTGCCTATACAGCCCTAAGTGAAAGTACAGCATCAAGAGATATTAGAAAATTCAAAAGAATGATTTTATCTTCAATGGACTCTATGAATATATTGGTTTACCCTGCTTCTATTGGTCTTATGGTATATGCAATACCAATAGTAAATTTAGCATTTAATAGAGGAGAATGGACTCAACAGAATACTATAATTACAGCTCAAACTTTACAGTGCTATGCTTTTGGATTAGTAGGAATAGCTTTTAGAGATATACTACTAAAATCTTTTTATGCTTTAAAGGATACTAAAACACCAACTATTAATTCTGTATATATGATTTTTGTTGATTTAATACTTAGTTTAATAGCAGCATATTTTATTGGTTTACCAGGACTTGCTCTAGGTACATCACTAGGAGCTTATTTTGGCTCATTTACATTGGCAATAAGACTAAAAAGAAAAGTAGGTAGATTTGGTGGAATAAGAATATTTTTAAGAGAAAATACAAAAATGATATTATCCAGTTTAATTATGGGTGGACTTTCCTATTTACTATATAAATTTATATTAAATTATTTAGGAAGTACTATTTCTTTACTAATTGCAGTGATTTTTGCAGTTATAGTATACGGTTTGTGCTTATACTTATTAAATGTAAGGGAATTATTTAGAACCTTAAACAGTTTTAAAAATAAATTTGGGAAAATTAGAAAAAGAGGCTAAAAGCTTCTTTTTTATTGCCTGAAAAATACAAATATGGTAAAGTTATAGTTTATAGTAGATAAATAAGGGGGAAACATGAAAGCCACTACAATTATTTTAATGATTATAACAATTACATCTAAAGTCATAGGAGCTTTAAGGGATGCTGTTTTAGCAAGATTATTTGGAACCGGTGATGTGGCAGCTGCATTTAATTTAGCTATGTCAATACCTGTTGTAATATTTAGTTTTATATCCGTAGGAATTACTACAGGATTTATTCCAACTTATAAAAGATTAGAGGACAGAGAAGGATATTTAATAGCCGATAGATTTACAAGTAACTTAGGTAATATTATTTTGGTAATAAGTCTTATTTTAATGGTTATTTGTCAGATTTTCGCAAAGCAGATTACTTATTTATTTGCATTTAAATTAGAAAGTGGACCTAGGGAGTTAACTACGATATTTACACAAATTACATATTTTAGTTTACCTGCCATGGCTGTGGCTACAGTTTATAGAGGTTATTTGAACTGTAAAAATGAATTTGTAGTTCCGGCAATACAGGGGTTTATTTTAAATTTTTTCATACTAATATCATTATTTTTAGGTAAATACGTTAATGTGTACTTTTTAGCTATAGGTCTTACCTTTGCTACTATTGCTCAATTTGTTCCATACATACCGGCAATTAGAAAAAGAAAATTTAAATGGACTAAAATTTTGAATATAAGAGAGCCGGAAATAAAAAGTATGTTAATAATGGCTATACCGGTCATATTTGGAACATCTATTAGTCAATTAAATATAATTATTGATAAAAATCTTTCTTCCTTGATTTTAGGTACACAAGGCATTAATGTAATGAATTATTCTTCGAAGTTAAGTGAATTTGTAAATGGAATAGTCATTGTATCAATAACTACAGTGGCCTATCCACTATTAAGTAAAATAGCTAGTAGAGGAAATATAAAGGAGTTTAAAAAAACCATACTGGATACTTTAACCTCAATGAATATACTGGTTTTACCGGCAATGATCGGACTTGCTGTATTGTCTGAGCCAATTGTAAGATTGGTTTATGAAGGAGGAATTTTTAAACCGGAAGATACTGTATTAACTGCTCCTTGTTTATTATTTTATGCACTAGGGCTTTTGGCAATAGGCGCCAGAGATGTTTTATTTAAATCCTTCTATAGTTTGAAGGATACAAAAACCCCTACAATAAATTCTTTTTACATGGTACTGGTAAATATAGTTACAAGTATAGTATTATCGAGATTTATTGGTTTAACAGGCTTAGCTTTAGGTTCTACAATTGCTGCTTATTATGGTGCAATAACTCTATACTTAAGGCTTAGAAAGAAAATTGGAGAATTTTCAGACTTGAAAATCTTCAAGGAAGAAAATATAAAAATGATTATAGCAAGTCTATTAATGGGAGCATTTGCATATATTTCATTTAGCTTATTAAATAATATATTTGGTAGTAATGTTAGTTTGCTAATTTCTATTATGATGTCTGCTCTAGTATATTTAATTTTATTATTGCTATTTAGAGTTAAAGAGTTATACGCACTTTTAAATAGTATTAAAAATAAACTAAGCAGAAAAAAATAAATTGACTTAATAAATAAATATTATATAATGATAATTAGAAATACAGAGAAGAGAAGGGTATTTTAGAATATGTATTTTAGAGAGATAAGGCCTGGTGAAACTTATTATGCATACTAAAATTGACATCTTGGAGTAGATTATTCCGCTAGAAGCGTTAAAACAATGAGAGAGGTTTACCTAATTAGGGTGGTACCGCGAGTTAACTCGTCCCTTGTGGCGAGTTTTTTTATTTCAAATAATATTTATGTTTTAATCATATAAATTTAGGATATTAAATTAATTGGAGGAATTATGGATACAATAAAAAATTTTAAGAGAACGAATATGTGTGGAGAGGTTTTAGAAAATTGCCTAGGAAAAGAAGTTATTGTAATGGGGTGGGTAGCCAAAGAAAGAAATCTAGGCAGTATTATTTTCATGGATATTAGGGATACAACTGGAATAGTCCAAGTTGTTGTAAATGAAACTGACAACAAGGAACTTTTTGAAAAGGCAAAAGGAGTAAGAACTGAATTTGTTGTAGGAGTAAAGGGTATTGTTAGGGAAAGAGAATCTAAAAATCCTAATATTCCAACAGGTAATATTGAAATTCTAGTAAATGAATTTAGAATTTTAGACAAGGCGGAGACTACTCCTATATATATAAAAAATGATGATAATGTTTCAGAAGAAGTAAGATTAAAATATAGGTACTTAGATTTAAGAAAGGAATTTTTACAAAATAATTTGAAGTTAAGGGCTAAAACTTCTAATATAATTAGAAATTTTTTAGCAGAAAATAACTTTATTGAAATAGAAACTCCATTTTTAGGAAAACCAACTCCTGAAGGAGCAAGAGACTACCTAATCCCTTCAAGGGTTAATCCTTATGAGTTTTATGCATTG
>DUUN01000150.1 GCA_012841535.1 Gallicola sp.
CTAAATTAATATTATTTATTAAAATAGTAAAAGAAAAATTTATTTTTTACAAAAAAAGTAGACATTATAAATATGTCTACTTTTATATTATTTAAAGATATTTTATTTTGATTATTCTTCTTCAAACATATCTTTACCAGCTCCGCATACTGGACAAACCCAATCCTCTGGTAAATCTTCAAAAGCTGTACCTGGAGCTATTCCTCCATCAGGATCTCCTTCTGCTGGATCGTATATATATCCACAAGGTTGACATACATATCTTTTCATAATCAACACCCCTCCTTTCAAATTAGATACAAACTATTTATACCCTAAAAATAGAAATTAAACAATATATTTTATCTTTAATAAATTGTGATAATTTTTTATTTTAGGGTAAATATATAATGGTGATAGACATGAATATATATGAGGATTGTACTTGCAGCAGTATTTTTAATGCTACTCATATGACTAAAGACTTCATAAGTAAATTAACAAACTATTTTGATGATGAAGAATTAATATATGACATTCGTTTAATTATTACAGAGTTATTGGTAAATTGTGTACAGCATGGTAATAAAAATGATTTGTCAAAGAAAATTTCTTTATCGGCAGAAATAGATGATAATAAAATAATCATAAAGGTAAAAGATGAAGGTGAAGGAGTGAAGCAAGAAATTACTGCTAAAGTAGAAGAATGTAAAACTTGTGGTAGGGGATTACTTATAGTAAAAAAACTAACCGACAATTTAATATTCAACAAAAATGAAATAGTAGCAGAATTATATTTATAATTTGCTTCTATTTTTTTGCTGATTTTGTGATATACTGTTAAAGTTAGATTTTATAGGAAGTGGATTGATTAAATGACATTAAAAAATAATATAAGAAATATAGCAATAATTGCCCATGTTGATCATGGTAAGACAACATTAGTAGATGGTTTGTTAAAAACCAGTGGAATATTTAGAGAAAATCAAGAAGTAGAAGATAGAATAATGGATAGTAATGATATCGAAAAAGAAAGAGGAATTACTATTTTATCTAAAAATACAGCAATCGAATATAAGGATTATAAAATCAACATAATAGATACTCCTGGTCATGCTGACTTTGGTGGTGAAGTTGAACGGGTTTTAATGATGGCTAACGGTGTAGTATTAGTAGTTGATGCTTTTGAAGGACCAATGCCACAAACTAAATTTGTTCTTAAAAAGGCTTTTGAATTAAATTTGCCAACAATAGTATGTATAAATAAAATAGATAGGGAAGAAGCTAGACCAGATGAAGTAGTTGATGAGATATTAGACTTATTTATACAATTAAATGCAGGGGAAGAATATTTGGATTCTCCATTTATATACGCTTCAGCAAGAGAAGGTTACGCTACTAAAGACCCTAATGAAAAATATACAGACATGACACCATTACTAGACACTATAATAGATTATATACCTGCTCCAGAAGGGGATATAGATGAACCATTTAAGTTATTGATTTCAACAACGGATTATAGTGAGTATGTTGGTAGAATAGGTATTGGTAAATTAGAGTCCGGAAGTATAAAAGTAAATGATACAGCACATATAGTTAACTATAATGATAAAAGTGTAGATAAAAAAATAACTATAACAAAAATTTATGAATTTCAAGGTCTTAATAGAGTTGAGGTAAATGAATCTACAGTAGGTAATATAGTTGCTGTAACTGGTGTTGAAGGAATAAATATTGGAGACACTATTTGTTCTGAAGAGGATGTAAGACCATTACCCTTTGTTAAAATATCAGAGCCTACCTTATCAATGAATTTTATAGTAAACAACAGCCCTTTTGCTGGTAGAGAAGGGAAATATGTAACAAGTAGACAGATTAGAAATAGATTATACAAAGAGCTAGAGACAGATGTTAGTTTAAGAGTTGAGGATACAGACAGTACCGACTCTTTTAGGGTTAGTGGTAGAGGAGAATTGCATCTTTCTGTATTAATTGAAAACTTGAGAAGGGAAGATTATGAATTTCAAGTATCAAAACCTGAAGTACTCTATAAAAAAGATGATGATGGTAAATTACTAGAACCTATAGAAACTGTTGTAATTGATGTTGATGAAGAGTTTGTTGGAACTATAATTGAAAAATTAGGTCAAAGAAAAGCTGAACTTAAAGATATGAAACCATCCCAAGGTGGATATACAAGATTGGTTTTTGAAATTCCTACAAGAGGATTAATAGGCTACCGTCAAGAATTTATTTCAGATACGAAAGGTAGTGGAGTAATAAATTCTGAATTTAAAGAATATGCAAGATTCAAAGGTGAAATACCAAGAAGAAGTACAGGATCTTTAATATCATATGAAACAGGAACAGCTACAGCTTACGGACTTAATGCAGCTCAAAGTAGAGGGGTTTTATTTATAAAACCAGGTGAAGAAGTATATGAAGGTATGGTTATAGGCTCAAATCCAAAAGGATTAGATATAGAGGTAAATGTTTGCAAGAAAAAAGCCCAAACCAATATTAGATCATCAGCAGCTGATGAAGCTTTAAAGTTGTCACCACCTAAAATTATGAGCTTAGAAGAGTTATTGGAATTTATTGAAGAAGATGAGTTAGTAGAAATAACTCCAAAAAATTTTAGATTAAGAAAAAAAATCCTTAACTCAGAAAAGAGATATAAATCAAAAAAAAATAGCAAATAAGGCGAATTTATCTAGGGAAAAAGGCAGTAATTCGCCTTTTTTCTTTGTTAAGAAAAGTCAAAAATATATCACCTATTAGAGTAAGATTACATTTTTTTATTAAGTAAAACTATTGCTTTACTTTACAAAAGTTGTTATTATATATGGTAGAGATAATTAAAATGAGGAGGCTAATTAATGAAAACAGATGTACAAATTGCTCAAGAAGCAAAGATGGATACAATCTTAGAAGTAGGCAAACGTTTAGGAATAGATAGTGATGACCTTTACTTATATGGTAATTATAAGGCTAAAATAGATTTAGGCTTATTGGAAAGGTTAAAAGATAAAGAAGATGGGAAACTGATTTTAGTTACAGCTATAAACCCTACTCCTGCAGGAGAAGGAAAAACAACTATGAATGTAGGTTTATCAATGGGGTTAAACAAAATTGGTAAATCATCTATTTCAGCGTTAAGAGAACCTTCATTAGGACCAAGCTTCGGAGTTAAAGGTGGAGCAGCAGGTGGTGGATACGCTCAAGTAGTTCCAATGGAAGACATTAATATGCATTTTACAGGGGACTTCCATGCTATTACAACTGCCCATAACTTAATTTCTGCATTATTAGACAATCATTTACAACAAGGAAATGAATTAAGAATAGATCCAAGAAGAATTCTTTGGAAAAGAGTTCTTGATATGAATGATAGAGCATTAAGAAATATTGTTGTTGGATTAGGTGGAAAACCTAATGGTGTTCCAAGAGAAGATGGATTTGACATAACAGTTGCTTCAGAAATTATGGCAATTTTATGTTTAAGTACAAGTTTATCAGATTTAAAAGAAAGAATTGGTAATATTTTAGTTGCATATAGTTATGAAGGGGAACCTATATATGCGAAAGATTTAAAAGCTCAAGGTGCAGTAGCCTTAGTAATGAAAGATGCTATTAACCCTAACCTAGTTCAAACATTAGAAAATACACCAGCAATACTTCATGGTGGACCATTTGCTAATATAGCACATGGATGTAACTCTGTTGTTGCAACTAAAATGGCTATGAAATTATGTGATTACACAGTTACAGAAGCTGGTTTTGGTGGAGACTTAGGAGCAGAGAAATTCTTTGACATTAAATGTAGACTTGGTGGAATAACACCAGATGCAACAGTTGTAGTAGCAACTGTAAGAGCTTTAAAACATCACGGAGGAGTTGCTAAAGCCGATTTAGGAACTGAAAACTTAGATGCTTTAACAAAAGGATTTGCTAACTTAGAAAGACATATTAAAAATATGGCAAGCTATGGAATACCTGTAGTAGTTGCAATTAATAAATTCCCAACAGATACAGATAAAGAAGTTGAATTACTAAAAGATTTAACAGTAAAAGCAGGTACAGTTGCAGTTATTTGTGATGTATGGGCAAAAGGTGGAGAAGGTGCAGTAGAACTTGCACAAGTAGTAGTAGATAAAATAGAAGAAAGTGAAAATAAATTCCATTATTTATATGATGATGAAAAATCAATAGAAGAAAAAATTGAAACAATTGTAAAAGATATTTATGGTGGAGATGGAGTAGACTTTACTTCAAAAGCTAAAAAGAAATTAAAAGAAATATCTGATTTAGGACTTGATAATTATCCTGTATGTATGGCTAAAACTCAATATTCCTTCTCAGATGATCCAAAATTGCTAGGAGCACCAACAGGGTTTACAGTAACAGTTAGGGATTTAAGAGTTTCTAGAGGGGCAGGTTTTATTGTAGTCCTAACAGGAGATATAATGACCATGCCAGGATTACCTAAAGTTCCTGCTGCTAATAATATAGACGTATTAGAATCTGGGGAAATTGTTGGATTATTCTAATAAGGAGTGATTTATTTGACAGATGAGTCGAGAATAAAAAGTAAACAAATTGATGAATTTTTTGACGCTGTTTTAATGTTAGAAAATAAAGAGGATTGCTACAAATTTTTTGAAGATGTTTGTACTGTAAGAGAATTACATTCAATTACTCAAAGGTTAGAAGTAGCAAAGCTATTAAAAATTAGAAAAACCTATAACGAAATAGAGAAGGAAACAGGAGCCTCTACAGCTACTATTAGTAGGGTAAACAGAAGTTTAAACTATGGTGCTGAGGGTTATGAGTTAGTACTGGATACTTTAATAGCAAGAGATTTAGAAAGAAAGAAAAAGAATAAAAAATAAATAATAAAAAAACAAAGATTTAAATAACTTTTAAATCTTTGTTTTTTTATTGAATTATTTTCAAAATAGTTGTATCATATAAACGTAATATTAATTTAATAACAGATTTTTATTAATATATTAGTATATTAACAAAAATCTGTTAAATAATCTAATATTGGGTAAAAGATTACTAAAAGCTTTATTAAGCGAATATTAAAAGGAGGAAAATATGAGAAAGAAGTTAATTGTTGGAATGAGTATGGTATTAGCATTAACCTTAGGGCTAACATCATGTGGAGGAAAAGAGGAGAAGAAACCAGCTTCTTCAGGAGAAGCAAAGGGAATAAAAGCAGAAATATCTGTACAAGCAGAGAAGGAATGGATGGATTACTATAACAATGCAATAGAAAGAGTAAAGAAAGACAATCCAGATGCAACTATTAATATAATAGAAAAAGGTGCTTTTGATCATATAGATGTTATTGATCAAACAGATGGAACTAATAAAGACGTAGCTGATGTTTTTGCAATTCCAATTGATAGAATAAGTGGTTTAGTTAAAAACGATGTACTTGGTGCTGTAGATACAGAATATATAAAATCTAAAGTAGCAGGTTATGAAGACCTAGATAATGGTATTGGGAAAAACTTTAAAGTTGATGGAGATTACTTAGGATTTCCATACAATATAGAAACCCTTGTAGTATATGCAAATAAAGCAAATGCAGAAGCTAAAGGAGTTGACTATTCAAATCCATTAGAATTTAATGATTTAAAACAAAATGATTTTGTAACAAAAATTCACGACTTATGGTTTGGAGTTGCATTTTTAAATTCTGCTGATATTAATTTATTAACAAAAGAAGACGATGGTAAATTAACTACGGATTTAACTACTCCTTACAGTGAATTATCAGAAGATAAACAAGCTGTTTTTGAATCGCTATATAATTATTGGAAAGGAAACTCTGAAGAGAACAGTCCTATTTTAGATAAATCATCTGCCGATTCATTTATAGATGAAAGCTTTAAATCCGGAGGAGAGTCATCATTAAGATTAGATGGTCCTTGGGCTATGAATAGTTTAGGAGAATTTACAAATGAAGGTAATGATTTAGATGTTATTTCAACAGAGATGATAACAGTAAACGGTAAACCATTAAAACACTGGAAGAGTGGATGGGGTCTTGTAATTAATTCTAGAATTGAAGTAGATGAAGATAAAATGGCTTTAGCTAACGCTTTAATAGCTGAATTAATTAATCCAGAATTTGCAGAAGACCTATTTAAAGCTACAGGAAAGATACTTGAAAATGTTCCAGTTGAAGATTATGAAAAAACAGGTTTATCAGATGCTGATAAAAATGTTATAAAAGCAACTATAGATTCATA
Source organism: Gallicola sp. (assembly GCA_012841535.1). Classification (GTDB taxonomy): domain Bacteria; phylum Bacillota; class Clostridia; order Tissierellales; family Peptoniphilaceae; genus Miniphocaeibacter. The sequence continues at coordinate 6,249 of DUUN01000150.1, forward strand.
TGAAAAATCAGTTGCCCGTCCAACTTTTAGTGAAATAGATAATGTTTGGACAACATGGGAAAATGCAATATTATCATGGAATAGCGTTAAACCAGCAGATGCAGAAGCTGCTTACAATGAAGTAAAGGCATCATTTGAAGCTTTTATGACAAATTTAGGTCAATAAAAGGAGTTAAGAAGGAGTCTAACTCCTTCTTATTTCATTAATAATATGGGAAAGAAATTAGAAACAAAACAACTAATAGCAATCTTAATATTGTCGGGAATAATTATTTTGTCAGAATCATTACAGGTGTTAATGGCTGTTAAGGATTTAAATTATTTTGAACTATACAAGGAAACATTAGGCAACAATATAACTTATGATGAATTTGTAACAATAGGTTTATTAGGATATTTACAAGGTGTATTAATTCCGATAATTTTGTCTATATATACATTTTTCACCTATAAGAAAATCAAAGTTAATTGGTTATATAAGGCAGTATGGGTATTGCTATTATTGTCGAGTTTAATAATGAAAATAATGGGATTTTTTATTGGCTCGATATTTTTTTATATAAGTATTATTTCTACTTTTCTATTACTTATATATATTCTGTTAATAAAGTTAAAGTAAGGAGGTTCGGCATTGATTGGTTATGAAATAAAAGTTTATGACAGTATTGGAAACCCTCATGAGAGAAAAAATTTATATTTAAAGGAAGTAGCTGAGCTTCAAGAAAAATATGAAGAAACAAAGGACGTTAATTATAAAAACAAATTAAAGGACCTAGTTTCAAAAAAGAACTCAAATAAATATATTATAGAATTAAATAAGGTAAAAAAAGAAGAAAAGGAATTTTTAAACAGCTTAAAAACTTTAGCTGAAAATCATAAAAAAGATAACAACAATATCTTACCAAAATCATTGTTGAAATTAGATATAGAATTTAGACTAGCTATTGAAAAAATCGAATTTTATAAAAAATATGTAGATTTAAGTTATGATTTTGAACTAGAGTATAAAAGCAATAAATTATTAGTAGAACAACTACCTTTAATTATAAGGGAATATAATAACTTAAATAAAGATATTAATTTCATCAATGAAGAATTAAAAAATATTGATAAAAATCAAGAAGGCCTTGTAAAAAAAGAAATAGAAGAATATATTGAAAATAGAAAAAAACTTTTAAATGAACAAAAATTGCAATTAAAAGATAAAAAGAACAAGGGAATTATATCTAAAAAGGCTTATAAAAATGAAGTAAAACAATCTAAATATAAATTCAAAGACGATATTGAAACAAAGAGTTTTGAATCTAAGGAAAAATACTATATTAATTTAAAAAAATCCATAGAATTTATGTTTAAAGATGGTGTAAAAACCAGAAAGAAAATATTAAATGCAGATATAGCCGATCTTAGAAGAAAAACACCTGTGGAAGTTGAAAGTAAAGACAGTTGGAAAGCAATTATTACCTTCCCAATACCGGGATTGGGACAAATTTTAAACAGACAATATATGAAATCGTTATTTTTCTTATTAGGAAGTTTATTTATTTATAGTGTTGCAATACCCTATAGTCTTGGATTTGGTAATTATCAAGGAACGGGAATATCTGGCTTATTAAGTTTAGCAGAAGGAGGAGCTAGGCTAGATAAGAGTTTAATATTTATGATAGAAGGTATAATAGCCTTTGTATTATTGGTTTTTGCAGTTTTAATATTAATCTTGTCATTTAAAGATGTCTATGGGGTTTTGAAAAATAGATTTAAGGGAATACGTGAAAATAATTGGTTTGAAACTAAGGACAATATAGATAATAATGGATTTCCTTATATTGTAAGTATACCTGCCCTAATACTTATTGTATTTATAGTAATAGTGCCAATTGCTACAGCCTTGTTACTTTCCTTTACAAATATGGACCCAGATCATCAATCTAAATTTAGTTGGATAGGATTTAAGAATTATGCCATGTTACTGAAAGGTGAAGGAATGGCAGGTTCTGTATTCTGGAAAATCCTAGTATGGACATTAATATGGACATTTGGGGCAACAACACTTGCTATATTTATTGGCTTTGCTTTAGCTCTTTTAGCTCATAACGAAAGAATAAAGGGGAAGGTGGTTTTTAGAACGATATTTCTATTACCATGGGCAGTACCGGCGTTTATAACTATAATGTTCTTTAGTATTATGGCATCACCAGGAGGAGCAATTACAGAAATACTATCAGGTATGTTTGGTACAGATGTACTAATAAAAAATAGTACGGTACTAACAAGAATAGCCTTAATATGCTTACAGGGTTGGTTAGGGTCTTCATATATATTTTTATTGGCAACAGGAGTGTTACAGGGAATACCTGGAGATTTATATGAAGCAGCTGATATTGACGGAGCAACAGCCTTACAAAGGTTGACTAAAATCACCATTCCATTGGTTTTATTCCAAACAGCACCTTTACTTGTAAGCCAATATACATTTAATTTTAATAATTTCTCTATAATTTATTTATTTAATCAAGGGGGACCGTTTAATCCTACAAATTATGGAAACTTAGCAGGCTCATCAGATATATTAATATCGTATATATATAATTTAACAATGGTAAATGGTTACCAGGCAGTAGGAGCTGCAATAACTATATTTATATCCATTGGATTAATGGTATTTACATTTATTGGATATAGAAATTCAAAAGCTTTTAAGGAGGATATTTAAATGAAAAAAAATAAAAATAAAAATCTTTATCTATCAGATAGACCTCCTTTAACATTAGTTGGGAAAATAGGCCTTTTTGTAAGCTATTTAGTTTTAATATTATGGAGTTTAGCAATAATACTTCCTATATTCCAAATGGTGTCATCATCCTTTAATGGAAATCAAGGAAGAAATATAATGTTAAATACGGAATTTGTATTTTCCTTAAAGAACTTTGAGTATCTATTTAAGGAAACTCATTTTATAACCTGGGTTATAAATACGATTTTAATTGCAGTAGCAACGGCTTTAGTTACTTTAATAGTAGTTTCTTTTACAGGTTATGCTTATTCAAGATTTAGATTTAAAGGTAAGAAAACCTCTTTAATGGCTATTATGTTAATACAAGTAATACCTACATTTGTAGGGATTACAGCATATTTTACAATGCAGTCTATAATAGAGTCTAAAATTCCTATATTTAGTAGACAGGTAATGTTGGTTCTTATTTATGCAGCAGGGGGAATAGCTTCAAATACCTTTATTTTAAAAGGATATATAGATTCTATTTCACCAGAATTAGATGAAGCTGCCAGAATAGATGGTTGTTCAAATATGCAAATTTATAGACTTATAATAATGCCTATAGCAAGACCTATGCTGTCAATAATTGCATTGTGGTCATTTATTGGTCCGTTTATGGATTATTTAATATCAAAAATATTGTTGACAAGTCCAGAGACCTATACTTTAGCAACTGGTTTATTTACATTGGTTAACGATGAAAGAAATATGAATCAACCAGCATTTGCAGCAGGAGGACTATTAACTGCAATACCAATAGTGGTATTATTTATAGCGTTGCAAAAACAACTAGTATCTGGATTATCATCAGGATCAGTAAAAGGTTAATTAGGAGGAAATTATGAAAGTAACTTTAAAAAATATAGGTAAAAAATATGAAGGAAGAGAAGATTTTACCATTAGAAATATAGATTTAGATATAGAAAGTCATGATTTCTGTGTAATACTTGGTCCATCAGGATGTGGTAAATCAACATTATTAAGAATGATAGCAGGACTTAATTCAATTACAGAAGGTGAATTGTTATTTAATGGAAGGCTTATGAATAAAGTGGCATCTAAGGACAGAGATATAGCTATGGTTTTTCAATCCTATGCCCTGTATCCTCATATGACAGTTTACGATAACATGGCCTTTTCTCTAGCAATGAGAAAAACAAGTAAAAAGACCATTCATGATAGGGTTACAGAAGCGGCAAAAGTATTACAAATAGAAGATTATTTATATTCAAAGCCATCAGATATTTCTGGGGGGCAAAGACAAAGAGTTGCTCTTGGAAGGGCTATGGTTAGAAAACCGGCAGTGTTTTTAATGGATGAGCCATTATCTAATCTAGATGCAAAATTAAGAGAACACATGAGAATTGAATTAGTTAGGCTACACAAACAATTAGAAACTACTTCAATTTATGTAACTCACGACCAAACGGAAGCTATGACAATGGCAACAAAAATAGTTTTATTGGACAAGGGCGTTGTACAGCAAGTTGGAAAGCCAGATGAATTTTATGACAGACCAAACAATCTATTTGTTGCACAATTTATTGGCTCACCGACTATGAATACAATAGATGGTAAATTTATAAATGGACAATTTGAGTCTTTAAGTGGTGAAATTAAATTTGAGCCAACAGGAGAAGAAGCAAATAAATTTATAGATTATGCAAATAAAAATATTACAATAGGAGTTAGGTCTGAAAGATTTGAAATAAAAGATAAACTTGAAAAAGGATGTTTTACTGGTAAAATAGAAGTTGTAGAAAACCTAGGTAAGGAAAAAGTCCTGTATGTTAAATTAAAAGATTCTAAAGAAATTGTAATGACAATGCCAGGATACCTAAGTTTTAGTGAAGGAGAGGAAAAAATATTTAAGTTTGAACCAAAGGCTGTTCATTATTTTGATAGAGATACTGGTTTAAGAATTTAAAATATTAGTGAGGGTATATGGAAGAGTATATTAACAAAAACGACGAATATAATTATAAAAAAGTAAATAAATTAAGGGAAAGTGGAATTATTATGCATATAACTTCACTTCCTTCAAAATATGGAATAGGAACTTTCGGAAAGTCTGCATATGATTTTGTAGACTTTCTTAAGTCTGCCAATCAAAAATATTGGCAGGTTCTTCCATTAGGACCAACAACTTATGGAGATAGTCCATACCAATCATATTCATCTTTTGCTGGAAATCCATACTTTATAGATTTTGATATTTTAAAAGATATAGGATTGTTGGAAGTGGAAGATTATGAAAATGCAGATTTTGGAGATAATGAAGAGGAAGTAAATTATAGTTTAATCTACAATAATAAAATGGACATTTTAAGGAAAGCCTACAACAAGGCTAAGGAATTAAACTGGGATTATACTGAGTTTTTAGAAAATAATAAGGAATGGATTTATGACTATTCGTTATTTATGGCCTTAAAAGAACATTTTAATGGTGTTTCATGGATTGAATGGGATAAGGATATAAAGCTTAGAGAAGAAAGGGCAGTAGAATACTATAGGGAAAAACTTTCTGAGGAAATGGAATTTCATTATTTTCTTCAATTTAATTTCTTTAAACAATATGAACAACTAAAAAAATATGCCAATGATAAGGGAATAAAGATTATTGGAGATTTACCAATTTATGTTGCACCAGATAGTTGCGATATTTGGGTAGACTATAAATATTTTAAAGTTGATGAAAATCATGAACCTATTACAGTTGGAGGTTGTCCTCCTGATGACTTTACCGAAGATGGTCAACTATGGGGGAATCCAGTTTACAATTGGGAAGCTTTAAGGGAAGAAGGCTACAAGTGGTGGATTAAAAGAATGGAAATCAATATGAAATTATTTGACAAAATTCGTATTGATCATTTTAGAGGATTTGAATCATTTTGGGAAATTCCTTCAGACCACGAAACAGCTAAATATGGGAAATGGACAAAGGGGCCAGCTGAAGAATTCTTTGATATTTTAAAGAAAAACATTCCAAATTTAGATGTAATTGCTGAAGATTTAGGCTATATGACAAAAGAAGTAACAGCTTTAAGGGAATATACAGGATTTCCAGGAATGAAAATACTTCAATTTGCTTTTTCACCAAATGATGAATCGGATTATTTACCACATAATGTTGAAAGGAACTGGGTTATGTACACAGGAACCCACGACAATGAAACCTTAACCTCTTGGTTGGAGAATGCTTCAAAGGAAACTGTAGATTATGCTAAGGATTATTTGAAGTTAAACAAAGAGGAAGGATATGAATGGGGATTAATTCGTGGTGTATGGAGTTCTGTTGCCAATTTAGCTATTGCACAGATGCAAGACTTTCTTTGCTTAGGAGAGTTTTCAAGAATGAATAGACCAGGTACTTTAGGAAATTGGAAATGGAGAGTAAAATCCGATATGTTAACAGAAGATTTAGCAAAAAAAATAGCTAATTTAACAAAATTATATAGCAGGAATAGATAAGAATTATCAAACCTTGATAATTCTTTTTTTCCATGTTATAATGTTTAGATGTAATATTAGAAACTGGATAAATATGTATAAAAATCTTATACATGTTTATTTGTCTTTTTCATTTATAGAGAGGTGGATCGCTTATGCATAAAGAACAGTACGGAATTACAGAAAGAATGAGTTATTCTCGTATTCAGAAAGTTCTAGATCTCCCTAATTTAATAGCGGTACAAAAGAATAGCTACGATTGGTTTTTAGAAGAAGGACTTAGAGAGGTTTTTGACGATATAAGTCCTATTTCTGACTATGCGGGCTCTTTAGTACTTGAATTTGTTGACTATTATTTAGAGGAGACTCCTAAGTATTCTGAGGTAGAAGCTAAAGACAGGGATGCAAATTATTCTTGTCCCCTAAAAGTCAAGGTAAGGCTTATTAATAAGGAAACAGAAGAGGTAAAAGAACAGGAAGTTTTCATGGGAGATTTTCCTATGATGACCAACAGTGGTACTTTTATTATAAACGGAGCTGAAAGAGTTATAGTAAGCCAGTTAGTACGTTCTCCAGGAGTTTATTATGGAGAGGAAATAGATAAATCTGGAAATAAATTATATTCTTCTACAGTTATACCTAATAGAGGTGCATGGCTAGAGTATGATACAGATGCAAATGGGGTTATTAGTGTAAGAATAGACAGGACAAGAAAATTACCTGTTACTACTTTACTTAGAGCTTTAATATATCCTACAGATGAGGAAATTATAGAGGCTTTAGGAGATACGAAGGAATTAAGAGCGACTCTTGAAAAAGAGGTTTCAAATACAAGAGAAGAAGCACTATTAGAAATATATAGAAAATTAAAACCAGGGGATCCAGCAGCTATAGAGTCTGCAGAGCCTCTTATAAACAACCTATTTTTTGACAGTAGAAGATATGACCTAGCAAAAGTAGGTAGATATAAATTCAATAAAAAACTATCTCTAGTAGATAGAATTGTTGGAACACATGCGGCATATGATGTTGTTAATGAAGAAACAGGAGAAATATTAGTTTCTGAAGGAGAATTTATAAACAACGAAATAGCAAAAAGCATTGAAGATGCTGGTATTTATTTCTTAGACGTAATAAAAGATGAAAATAAAGTTAGAGTTATTAGTAATAGATTTGTGGATTTAGACGCTTTTGATATTGACTTTGATATTTCTGATTTAAAATTATCTGAAAAAGTTTACTATCCTAAAATGAAGGAAATTTTAGAAACCTATGATAGTGAAGAGGAAATTAGAAACGCTATTAAGGAAAACTATAATACATTAAGTCCAATTCATATAACTCCACAGGATATTCTTGCAAGTATATCCTATGAGTTCAATCTTTTCTATGGTGTAGGAAAAGTAGATGACATTGACCATTTAGGAAATAGAAGAGTTAGAGCAGTAGGAGAACTTTTACAAAATCAATTTAGAATAGGTCTTTCTAGAATGGAAAGAGTTGTAAAGGAAAGAATGTCTACTCAAGATCCTGATTTAGCTACACCTCAGGCCTTAATTAATATAAGACCTGTAGTTGCGTCTATAAAGGAATTTTTTGGCTCCAGTCAATTGTCACAATTTATGGATCAAACAAATCCTCTAGCAGAACTTACTCATAAAAGAAGAATGTCTGCATTAGGACCTGGTGGACTTAGTAGAGATAGGGCTGGAGCAGAAGTTAGGGACGTACATGATACTCACTATGGAAGAATTTGTCCAATAGAAACTCCAGAAGGACCAAATATAGGCCTTATTACCTCTATGACCACATATGCTAGTTTAAATGAATATGGTTTTTTACAAACTCCATACAGAAAAGTAGAAAATGGAGTTGTTACAGATAGAATAGATCTATTAACTGCAGACCTTGAAGATACTTTTATAATAGCTCAAGCAAATGAACCATTAGATGAAAATGGTGTTTTTGTTAATGAGAGAGTTCTAGGTCGTGGTTATAATGGAGAAAATGATATTTATCCTAGGGAAAAAGTTGATTACATGGACGTTAGTCCGCAACAAATTGTTTCTGTAGGTACAGCTATGATTCCGTTTTTGGAAAATGATGATGCGACTCGTGCCCTAATGGGATCTAACATGCAGAGACAGGCTGTTCCATTACTGAAAACAGATGCACCAATTATAGGAACAGGTATTGAGCATAAAGCAGCTAAAGATTCAGGAGTTGTTGTAATAAGTAACTGTAATGGTGTTGTTACAAAAGTTGCAAGTAATGAAATTCAAATAACTAGAGATGAAGATAAAAGAGTTGAAAGATATAAAATCCTAAAGTTTAAAAGATCAAATCAAGGAACTGCATTTAATCAAAGACCAATAGTAAAAGTTGGAGAAAGAGTTTCTGTTGGAGATATTATTGCAGATGGTCCAAGTACTGAAAATGGAGAAATAGCTTTAGGTAAAAATATTTTAATAGCATTTATGACTTGGGA
>DUUN01000257.1 GCA_012841535.1 Gallicola sp.
AATATCATATAACGACGTTGATGGATGTATATTAAAAAATAAATTATTTATATTTAAATCAGATGGTATTTATCTGTATATATATGGGAATATATATCTGTTAGACTATAATATATCCAACATTACACACGTATCATACACTGAAGATTATGCATATATCTATGCAGACACAGATAAATTATACAAATTTGATGGAGATATACTCACGGAAATCGGTAGTTATGAGATTAGCGAAATATTAGCTGTTAGCACAAAAGACACAAAATTTAGCATTGCTGAAAGTGGCATTGATGATAACTTGCAATTTGGAAATAATTCACAAAGTATGTTATTAAAAAAGTTTCATGGAGATAGCTATGCTATTAACTTATGTCAAAATAATAATTTTTATACAAGTTTATTTGTTAAGAATTTAGTTGTAAAAAGCGAAATAAAAAATATTATAGAAAAAACACTAAAGGAAAAGGTAGAAGATTATGCAAACACAATAAAAACGTGGACAGATATAGACTTATGGCTGCGTGCTGACTGGGGCGTTGTTACTGATAGTAATAATAAAGTAAGTAGATGGGAAGACTTTGTCCATCCCGACTATAACATAATTCAAAATGAAGCTGATAGACGACCTTTATTAGTAGATAATTATGCTAATACCTTTCCAGCATTAAAATTTGATGGTGTAGATGATTATTTGAATGGTGGTGATATATGCGATTTAAAGCTATCTGGAGGGACGTTGATAGCAGTGTTGCAACATGAGTATTTGACAAATGTAAACCATTTTGCTATTTCAAAAGCTAATAATCGTAATACTGATAAAAGCTGGTATATAAGGATAATATCTGGTGCTGAGAACTATTATATAGGCTTTGCTGACGTAAAAGGGAGCGAAATTATATATTCATATTACGGCTATTATCAAACACCAGATTATAAATTAGAAAATGTAGTAACAGCATTTAAAATAGACAATGCTAATAATGTAATAAAAAAATATCAAAATGGTGTAAATACACATAATGTAACCTTTGACGGCACTTATGATATGAATAATAATTATGACTTAATAATAGGAGCTTTGGGGAGAATTGGCTATATACCTTATTATTTCTGGGAAGGGCACATTATGGAAATAATAAAGTTTGATAGAGTGCTCTCTGATGACGAGTTTGCCTACGTGCACGAATATTTAAATTTAAAATACAACTTATATTAAAAAAATAAATATGATTTTAGAACAAATATTATTTAAAATGCAAGAGCTGACGACAAAAATATTAGATGTTATTGGTTCAAATCAGCTGCTAATCATACCTTTAGCAATATTGAGTAATTTTTTTATAAACGTGCAATGGTATTTTTATATTATTTTTATTGTTATAGTAATAGATATAATAACAGCGTTGTTAGCTGCTAAAAAAATTAATGTTAAAATAGAAAGTAATAAATTTTTTAATAGTATTGTAAAGATAGGATATTACTACGCAATAATGGACGTGCTATTTTTGGTTGATTATTTTGTAATTAAAGATAGTTTTATTTTGATTAATTTTGCCAGTGGAATTATTTTAATAAATGAGCTTATCAGTATAGACGAAAATATTTGTAAACTGATAGGCAGAAATACAGCATTAACAAAGGTATTTAAGTTAGTTGAGAAATTATATTATGAATTTGTAGAACGTTTTTTAAAAAATAAGATATAAAAAAATATGGATACAAAAGATTTATTATTTAGAGCAAAAGAATTTATTAGAGAAGATTATTTTTATTTTTTTGAGA
>DUUN01000209.1 GCA_012841535.1 Gallicola sp.
AGAATAGGAATATTTTTAATAGATTCCTTTGCTTCTTCAATATTTTCTAATTCAAAATTACTTTTATTTGGATTAATGCCATCATGTTGCACTCGCAATCTCATTTTTATAAACTTTTCTGAATCAAAGTTATCATCAATCTCATAAGTGGTAGCAAGTGAAATATATTTTAACTCTTCAGTTTTACCCAATAGTTCTCACCTCCTTTAAAAGACCATGGTATTACTAAAAATAAATTGTGATTGATCTATTTCTTCAAAATTAAATTTTGTAGATGGATTATTTTTAAAAATAAAAAAACCATTAGTTTCTACTAATAGTTCAAATCCATTTTGAAGAAATTTATTTTTTAGTTCTTCACTAAAACAATGAATAAACTTCACAAACTAGATACCTCCTTTAAATCTAATGAACAATTAATCTCTAACATCTGGATTATTACTATCTTTATCCCTAGTAATTTCACCAGCATCGGTTAAATCATCATCATCATTTTGTGGTCTACCACCTTCACCACTTTGAGTATAACTACTAAACAATGGCTTCCAATTATCAGTTACACCTAAAACACTATTTTCTAAAAATTCCATGTGCAATAGAGAAGAAGGGGATTGACCTAATGCCGCCGCATATTTTAGTTTGTTTGGAATACCTAGCGTAGCACCATCTTTAAGATTTTTAATATAATCATCTTGACTATATTTTGTTAAATCTAAAAATTGTACTTTAAACTTAATTCCTTTATTTTCATCTTTAAGTTTTTTATTTATCCATCGTTCAAACTGACGAAGCACTTTAAAAGCAACATTTTCATCAACAAGAATTCCTTTAGTTACTGTAGATGCTGTAGTAGAACTGTTAAATAATAATTGGGAGACACCGGCGCTATCATAAATTGATTTTTGTGCTTCGGAGACTTTATCAGTATCTTTATCATTTTTATCAACTTTTACAGCAGTTATATCATCGAAGGGTGAAAGCAATCCACCCACCTGATCAGGAAGATTATTTAACATCTTATCAAAATATTCACCAGCAATATCTAAACTCAAACCAAATCTATTTTCCGTATCTGCATTTTTTAAATAAGGTATTTTAGCAACTAAAATTAAATAATTCTCTAATTCTGTTTTTGCTAATTTTAAACTCTTATAATCTTCTAATCCCCAAATCTCTTCTGATATACCTGCAAAAGGGGGAATAGGATAATCAATAGATTCAGCAATTTTAATACACAAACTTTTAGAAGGACTAATTTCTTGCCATCTATAATTTTTAGTATCGCCTTTATAAAGATCATATTTTTCTTTAAATTCATTGGGGAACTTGTCTAATTCATTTTTATATGTTTTAAAATAACTAAAATCATATGAAAATGTAAGACAACCATCTTCAATACCAGTTACTTGACAGTAATCAGGATTGAGCGGCATTAAAAAATATGAATCTGGTAATCTAAATTCATAATAATATGAAACATCATCTATCCATGCTCTCTCACATACCTTTAAAAATTCATGTTTTAAATTCATTACTTCTAAATAGTTTACTGTTTGAATATATTTCTTTCTTACCTTTTCAATTAATTCTGGTGTCGGTTCAAAATCTGTCATTCCATAAGGTTCAACAATATAATCAAAAGTCAACATTGTTGCAAAATATTGTATTAATCTTTTATAATGACTTGATGTATCATATAAAAATCTTGAAAGATTGCGTAATTGTTTTTCAAATTTTTCTGGATTAGCAAGCCATTTCATTACCTCATCTTTATTAAAATTTTTATGAAATGTATATTGAACTTGTGTATTAGAATTAAAATCCCTTTTAATTAATCTAGCTAAATTAGCAAATTGCAATAACTTTTGAAATTGCATCTCATCTCTATCAAGTTGAGTGGGGGAGGGTATAGTTTCAATGTTGCTTTCTGTTACTTTGTTTTCTGTTGTATTTTGTTTTGTGTTGCTTTTTTTAGACAAATATATTCACCTCCTGTGGTGATTTTAATATTCACTCAATACTTAGTATTTAGTACAATTATATTAGCATTTTAACGCCTTCTAATTTGTGGTTTACGGAAATTGAAAAGTTTATTGATATCGACATTAGAATTACCTTTTCTTTCTTTGTTTTTCTTTTCTTCAAGATGTACCCAAAACAAACCATACATTAAAGCAGAAAATTTATCTTTAGGAATTGACCTAGAAACTTGTTCAATATCAGAATCATTTCCTCTTTGTTTATATTTTAAATTCATTATTTCATCACATAAATTGTTGGTTAAAATATAAGGTATTTCTGCTATTGCTAATTCTTCACTATCATCTTTAAACTTTTTCTTATTTTTCTTCTCTAAATCTTTTATACCTTCATTCGGTGTTTTTAATAATTCTATATCCAGTTTTCCGAATACCTTCATTACATTGTTAATCATATCACTATTACGTGTTTCTTTTCTTTGTGATTTAAGAGCAAAAACCATAGGTATGGCATCTACTAATTCATATTTAGTCCATTGATTATCTATATCGTTTACTACTTTATAAGGAGGATTACCGTCATTTAAATCTAAAACTAATTGATCAACAACTCCACTTCCAATTCCGTTAGCATCAATGACTAAAATGCTTGCTTTGTATTCTTTAACTTTTTCTTTTAAAAACTTAGCTTGCCAAGTATCATGCTGTCCTTCCATAGAAAAGATATTTACCACTTGTTTATGATATATACCATCTCCTCTAGGAATTAATTTTATTACTATTAATGCAGATAATGCATTTTCTCTGCCAGTACTTCTCGATACATCATACGCAAGTACATATTGAACTTTAGTATCACCACAATGTTCCCATTCTGCAATACCCAATGTTCTGCACTTATTCAATTTTTCATCAGATACTAGACTATCAGAATCAGAACCAGTATATATACTCTCATATTCTCGCATAAAATCAAGAATGCTATATGTAGGAGATTCCTTTTTTTCCTCAACAAAATCAATATCTAATTGACCATACATACAAGGTAATTCATAAGAATTGCCAGTACAAAATGCAGAATCGCCATTCATCATGTCGTTAAATATCTCTTTGCATTTAGCATAAGCAAATTGTTGTTGAGGAGACGCAGTTGTAATATAAATCTCTCTCTTATGTATTTCATTAGGATCAACTTTGCCACACATAGCTACTCTAGAATTTGCCATAAGAGGAATTACAACTGAGTTTAAAATATCGCCATCAAATTTCTTATCACCAATTTCTTCAATTGCCCCACCGAAACGGCGTCCGCCACGTGAACTATCTTTCATTTGCACTACATCATACTTGCTACCGTTATAAAAAACTAATTTTGTATAATCTTTTTCTCTTTTAAAAATTTTAACTTCTTCTTTTAAAAGAGGAAAAAATTCAAATATATCGTCTAAACATTCTTGTGTTATCCTTGCAGCTTGTTCTTTACCAGGGGCGCAACAAAATAGTTTTGTTCTAGGATACATAATACACAACAATACAAAAGCCAAGTTTTGCAAAAATGATTTTGACGTACCACGTGTTGCAGTAATAAACACTTTTCTATATCGAAACATTATTCTTAAATATATTCGCTGATAAAAATATAATTTAATTTTTGCATCTTCTGGTTGAATAAAATCAAGAAATTTATCAGGGTAGTAACGAAAGTAACTACATAATTCTCTCCATTTAGGTTTTAATGCTTGAAAATCCTTTACCTGTTTTTTATTTACCTTCCTAACTTCAAAATTATCTGGATTAGTATTAAAATTACTATCTTTTCTAGCTCTATCTTTTAAGCTAAAATTATTATAGCTACTCATTCATATCACTATCCAATTCTTCCAAATCAGATAATTCAATTAAAGAAACAGCATTTTCATCTATTTCATCAGATTCTAATTTTGGAGTATTGAAAGGGGGGGTAGTCAATTTTTCTGATTTATTAAACTTCAACATAAAGTTTAAAATAAACATTATAGTTTTATCTACAATATCTTGTTTAGCACCATTTATTTTACGATAATATTCCCAAGGTGGTATAAAGTCATCTTTTTCAACTTCAGAAAAAATATCACAAAACCTTCTTATTCCACCTGCTTTATCAGCTTCACTCATATCACTAGTTCTTAATCTTGCATCAGACATGTATTTTGAATATAAATCACCTAATGATTTAGCACTTGTAGAATTACCACTTTCTATTGCTTTATCAATTTGAATAGATAATTTTGCTATTTTTTTAATATAATCTTTATCCTGTGGAGTCTCTGGTTTATTTATATCAACCATTTCTCTATAAAAAGTTTCAAGTCTTATATATTCATCAGATTCCCAATTTCTACCCCAAAATGTTATTGTTTCCTCATCAATTATTATATTATTATTTTCAATTTTCCTTTTTATATCTTCATTTTCAAAAACTGAATCTTTCCATGTTAAATATCTATTTTGAGTAAGTCCTAAATTTTTAAAATACGTCCCAATAGGTGTTTTTGGATTTTCTTCAATAGAAACTTCCCAAAGTTCTTGTATAAAAGGTCTATCTACTAATTTTAAAGTTTTTTGCAAATTTTCTGTTGAAATATTACCATTGACATCAAGAGACATCTTTTGTATGCAATCTTTGCAATAAGGTAGTTTTTTCGTTGCATGTAGAGGATTATAGCTAGCATAGAAATCAATTTCCTTTTTATTTTCTGCACAACCACAACAAGTTAGTTCTTTTTTTTGTCGTGGCTTTATGTATTTTTTATTACTTGTCTTTGGCATAAAGCCACCCAACTCCTTTTACTCCATTATATTTTTATATTTTGTTTTTAATAAATAATTAAATTCACCATTGCTATATCTTTCTTTGAATTCATAAAACTGATTAGGTGTATTTTGTGTATATCCATATGTATCGTGGAACAATTTGTGCAAATCCTTACATAAACAAACACCATACCCATAAAAGTTATGTAATTCAATTAGTTTTTCTTTTATATTTTTAAATTCTTCTTCTGTATAGTCATTGACTTTCTTTTTTATATCTAAATTTAGGCTTTTAAAAACTTCATCAACAATATCTTTAAAAGGATATAAATGATGTATATTATCAAAGTCCTTCCCAGTTAATACACACTTATAATTACATGATTCCATTGATTTGTTTTGCCATTCTTTTATTTCACTTCTTAATTCAAAATATAAAGGTGTAATTCCACCTTTCCAATTAGGATTGTCTTTACCTATCAGCGGATTGGAATATCTTGGGTTATTTTTGCCCGACCACTTGCCTTTCATTCTTTCACTTATAGCTCTTCTTTGTTTTTCACTTCTTTTTTTTCCTAGCCACCATCCATTGTTTTTACTGTAGTAGTCTTTTAAAGCCTTAGAAATCTTATCTTTTGTATCTTTTGATTTTTCCACTCCATAATATGGCGAATTTTTACCAGATAATTTCTTGGACACTATCTTATATGTCTTTTTCTTTACATCTTCTTGTTTAAATGACACATTTAGCTTATATGCTTTATTTTCCAAACTTATTTTTGTGGCATCAGGAAAATACAATTCTATCAATTCATCGTTTGTATAATAAGGATAAATTTGTTTCAATAATTCTTCTTCATCTTTTGTCCATTGTTTCTTTTTGACATAGTCATCCTTCATAAAATGACCATCTCTGCCACATTCCCTGCAAATATTCCTGAATCCATCGCTACAAACTTTGTCTGGAGGGAAATATTTAATTTCAACAGGCAATTCTCTGTTGCATTTTACGCAAAACTTATATCCTTCTTTTGGAATATTCATTAATTTGCTAGTAAAAGAATTACCAAAGCACTCCTTGCATTTATTCTCAAATCCATCTCTGTATCTGTTATTTTTAAAATAATAATCAGAATTTAATAATAGCTTTCTTCCACATTTCCTGCAAATTTTATATCCTATTTCTGTAGCATAGGAATTTTGTGAATTATTAATTCTTATTTCGTTTGCACATTTTACACAATATGTTTTTTCATTGATATTATGACGTTGGTTAAAACTACTAAAAGATATCGATTTTATCTTCCCACAATTATCACATTCATAAGATACTTTAGTATGAGTATTTTTTATTAAATCTCTTACATTTACTAAAATTTCATCTTTTAGATTGCATAGATAACCTTTTGATAAATACCACTCAATATTCTTTTTATTTACTTTAACTTTAAAATCTTGCTCAACAATCATTTTCTCCTAAATCCTTTCTTTTATTTTCCTTTCTGCATTAAAAAGAAAAGAGTAGGATACGCAGAAAGGAGTAGGGAGCGACCCTACATCGTAAATCCTACCCAAAAATAACTTATATATTTATATTTGCAATTTAACTAAAAAATTAATTATCTAATTTAGTACAAAATAAAACACCCTCAAAAAGAAGGTGCTTAATCTGCACTAAATTTATATTTATGTTTCAAAACAATTCATCTAGCCTCTCAATAACTTTAT
>DUUN01000511.1 GCA_012841535.1 Gallicola sp.
ATTTTCTAGTAATTCTATTTTTTTTAATTTTAGGTGTAGGTATTTTATATAATAATTCTTGTATAAGACCAAAAGGACATAAAAATCCACAAATAAGTCTACCAAAAAGTCCACCGAATATTAGTAATGTTCCTACTATGTAAAAAGGGAATTTATTTGGGATTTGTGCAATAGCAAATTGTAAACTACCTAAAGGACATGCAGCTATTGCTCCAGGACAGGAATAACAATTAAGTCCAGGAACACATATTCCCTTTGTTTTACTTTGATTAATAGTTTGATTTGTAAAATTAACTAAATCAGAATTATATAATAGGGCAGTAAAAAGCTGAAATATTTTTCTTTTAGTAGGTAATTTTAATTTATCCAATGCCAATACACTCCAAACAAATATAAATTGCTTTCATTAATGTGTCATGATAATCATTTTGACCTATACCTATTATTATAAAGAGCATACCTATTAGTAAGATGGAAATATTAATATATTTTTTCATTTTTATACTTATCTCCTTAATAATTTATATTATCAGAAAAGAAGTATTTTTTAAATATGTTTTAAAAATACAATAAAAAAAGAAGGCTTTAAAAAGCCTTCTGGGAGGATTAGATTCCATTTATTATGGATATTAATCTATTTCTATTTCCTTAGATTTATTATTGTTTTTACGTTTAGGAATTTCTATTTTTAAAACTCCATTGTCTAATTTTGCTTTAAGATTTTCTTCATCTATATTATCAAAATACATTGATCTGCTCATAGAAGAAGTTTTTCTTTCCTTGTGAATATAGTTTTTCTTTTCATCGGATTTATCTACTTCTTCATCTTTATTTACTGAAATAGTTAATTTTCCGTCATCAAGTCTAATATTAATCTCTTTTTTGTCATAACCTGGTAAGTCTGCTTCTACTAGGTATTCATCTTCTAAGTCTTGAATATCTACTTTAAATAAAGGTTCATTGTTAAATCTAGTTGGTAAAGTACCTTCATTAAAGAATTGATCCATTAAGTCGTAAAAGTCATCAAATTGATTTCTTAATCCGGTATATCTTCTAGGTGTAATTTTGTTTAACATAATAATCACTCCTTTAAAAGTTCAACTTAGCACTACACCATATTAAGTGCTATCCCTTTACATCTTTATCATACATCAATAGTCAAAGAAAGTCAAGGGCTAATAAAATATTATTAAAAAATAGAGTAAAATTTTTAAATTTCACTCTATTTAAGTAAATCAAAGTAATATAGTTATTAATTAAATAGCTGTTTAGTTGAAATATTTTTTTGTAATATTTAATAGTATAGGGACAATAATTAAATAAATTACAAAATTTCCTATGCCATGAAGTAGATTAAAAGGTATATCAGCAAGTAAATATACCCAGTAGCTCTTTAAGCTAGCAAACATAGACGAAATTAAAAGGGAATAAACAAATCCAAATATGAAACCTGAAAAAAGGCAATAAATGGATTGTAATAAAATACTTGTTTTAAATTTTTTAAAATTCTTTAATATACTTGCTATTAAAATAATTATGCCATAAGAAACTATTTGATAAATAGTCCAAATTCCAAAGCCTAAATATAAATTAGAAATAAATATTACTAATATATTTAGTAAGATAGCATCAATAAAGGAAAAGTATATTGCAGTAAAAATAATAATACTTGTTACCGGCTGTATATTCGGTAAAAATTGAAAGAAGATTCTTCCGGCAATAGTTGCAGCTGATAATAATGAAAGAAAGGTTAATTTTCTACTACTCATTTTCAAATTTAGCTAAAGAGAAAACAACACTGTCTTTATTTTTTAGTATACAATCACTTGCTCCAGTAGTAGCATATTCATCGTTTATTGTATAAGTCCAATATTTTCCTTCGTTTTCATCTTGTTCTCTACCGTTAATAGAGGTAATAAATCCATCTGATTCAACTATTTCAAAGTTATCTTTTAGTAAGGAAAGCAAATTATTGCCTGCTGTAGTTTTAATTTCTTCATTAGCAAATTCTTTTGTATCCTCTTTTAAAATAATATTTACTGTAATAGTATTACTTTCAGTTGGATTACTTGTTTCTTTTAGAGTATTGGTTTTAGTAGAACAAGCTACTAGAGAAAAGATTAAAATTATTGATATTAATAAAAATTTAAGTTTTTTCATAATGCCTCCTAATTTATATATTGATTTTATTATAACAGAAAGAATATGATATAAAAATTATAAAATTCACATTACTAACTATAGTTAATAACTATATCTAACCATAAATTAATAGTAATTGTTTATAACAAAACACTATGATAACATAAAGTAAATGAATTTTAATAAAATTACTGGGGGTATTTATGAAAATAATAGATTTGTTTAAATCAGGTAAACAGGTTATTTCCTACGAGGTTTTTCCTCCTAAAACCAGTGCAGGTATAGACTCTGTAAAGGTTGCAACAGAGGAAATAGCAAAATTAAATCCTGGTTTTATTAGTGTTACTTATGGAGCTAGTGGAGGAACTAGTGATTATACTGTTGATATTGCTTCTAATATTCAGAAATCCTTTAATGTTACTGCATTAGCACATTTAACTTGTGTTACTTCAAATAAGGAAACAATTAAAAATCAATTGAAGAAGCTAAGAAATAATAATATTGAAAATATTCTTGCTTTAAGAGGGGATTTGCCTGAAGATATGGAAAAGTTTCGCAGTAGAGATTATAATTATGCTAGTGATTTAATGGAGGATATTAATAGTTTTGGTGATTTTTGCATAGGTGGGGCATGTTATCCAGAAGGCCATGTAGAGTCGGAACATTTAATTGATGATATTGAAACTTTAAAGAACAAGGTTAATATGGGGTGTGAATTTTTTATAACACAAATGTTTTTTGATAATAATATTTTATATAATTTCTTATATAAATTAAGGGATGCCGGCATTACAGTTCCAGTTATTGCAGGAATTATGCCGGTTACAAATCCAAAACAAATAAAAAGAATTACTGAACTTTCAGGAACTCATTTACCTCAAAGATTTAAAACCATAGTAGATAAATTTGGACATAATCCAAAAGCAATGGCACAGGCAGGAATAGCCTATGCAACTGAACAGATTATTGATTTATATGCCAATGGTGTTAATGGAATTCATGTTTATTCAATGAATAAGCCTGAAATCGCAAGAAGAATAAACAATAATTTATCGGAGATTGTAAATAATTAATGAAGGATATAATTTATATACACAAGGCAGAACTTGGTGACTTTAATTTAAATAAAGATAGCATGATATATTATATGGGTCAAAAAAAATCTAAGGTAACTAGTGAAGTATTAAAAATAGTAGATGAGTCATTTGATGAAGTAAAAAATGATTTGGTTTTTAAAACTTGCTATAGAAAATATGATTTAAAATTAAATAACAATTATGAAATAGATTTGGGTTTTGTAAAGACAAATTCTACTAATCTATATAAAAATTTAGAAAACTGTAAGGAGATTTATGTTTTTGTTTCTACAATTGGATTTGGAATAGATAGAAAAATTAAAAAATATACCAACCTATCTCCGGTTAAGGCTTTGGCATTTCAAGGTATTGGTTCTGCTATTATTGAAGATTACTGTGATTACTTTAATAATTATATAGCTGAACTTGAAGATGAAAAGGGAAATAAATTAAAAACAAGGTTTAGCCCCGGCTACGGAGATTTAGATTTAGGTTTACAAGTTGATATTTTTAATAATTTAGAAGTAACTAAAAAGATAGGTGTTGTTTTAAATGATAGTTTATTAATGACACCATTAAAATCTGTATCAGCAATTATTGGAGTTTATAAATAGGAGATTTTATGAATATATTAGATAAGATGAAAAAAGGACTCTTGTATTTTGATGGAGCACAGGGCTCAGTCTTACAAGAAATGGGATTAAAACCCGGAGAACTACCGGAAGTATGGAATTTAACAAATCCAAGTAAAATTATTGATATGCATAAGGGATATTTAGATGCTGGTTCAAATATAATTTTAACAAATACCTTTGGTGCAAATTCCTTTAAATTTACAGGGGAAAATAATAACTACTCTTTAGAGGAAATTATAAATGCAGCTGTAAAAAATGTAAGAAAGGCTTTTGAATTAACAAGTAATAAAAATGTTGAACACTATATTGCCCTTGATATTGGTCCAACTGGAAAACTGTTAAAGCCTATGGGAGAATTGGACTTTGAGGAAGCAGTTAATGTTTTTAAGGAAATTGTAGATTTAGGAGTAAAAAACAATGTCGATTTAATAGTTATTGAAACTATGAATGATAGTTATGAAACTAAGGCTGCAGTTTTAGCCGCTAAGGAAAACTCCAATTTACCGGTTTTTGTTACAAATGTATATGATGAAAATAAAACTTTAATGACAGGGGCAGATCCTATAGCTATGATTTCCTTATTAGAAGGTTTAAGGGTAGATGCTATTGGAATGAATTGTAGTCTTGGTCCAGCTCAAATGGTGGATATTGTAAAAATATTTAAGGAATATTCGTCATTACCAATAATTGTAAATCCTAATGCAGGTCTACCTCGTAGTGAAAATGGAAGGACTGTTTATGATGTAGATGCTGAGGAATTTTCCGACATTATGGTGGAAATAGTAAAAAATGGTGCTAGGATTATTGGTGGTTGTTGTGGAACTACACCGGAATATATTAAAAAGCTTGTGGAAAAAACTAAGGACTTAAAACCAGTTGAAATAGTTAAGAAAAACAATTCTTTTATTTCATCCTATACCCATGGAGTGGAATTTGGTAAAAAGCCCGTATTAATAGGAGAGAGAATAAACCCTACAGGGAAAAAGAAGTTTAAAGAAGCTTTAAGAAACCATGATATTAACTATATTTTAAATGAAGCAGTAAAGCAGGAAGAATTAGGTGTAAAAGCACTAGATGTAAATGTTGGGCTACCTGAAATTGATGAAGTTGAAATGATGGTAGATTCAATTAGAGAATTACAGGCTATAACGGATTTACCCTTACAAATAGACACATCAAATTACCAAGCCTTAGAAAAAGCCATGAGAATTTATAATGGAAAACCTATGGTAAATTCTGTAAATGGTAAAAAAGAAAGTATGGATGCAATTTTTCCTCTTATAGCAAAATATGGTGGACTTGTTGTTGCCTTAACCTTAGATGAAAATGGTATTCCGGATAATGTAGAAGGTAGAATAAAAATAGTAGAAAATATATATTCCTATGCAGAAAAATTTGGAATAGATAAAAAAGATATTATAATTGATACTTTAGCAATGACTATAAGTGCAGATACTAGTTCTGCTTTAGTAACGCTGGGAACGCTGGAAAGAGTAAAAAAGGAATTTAATGGAATTACAAGTCTAGGAGTTTCTAATATTTCCTTTGGACTTCCAAATAGGGATTTAATAAATGGAACTTTTTTTGCAATGGCTTTAGAAAAGGGGTTAGATGCTGCAATTATGAACCCTAATTCTATTGAAATGATGAAAACCTACTATGCTTTTAATGCTTTGTCAAACTATGACCCACAATGTAAAGATTATATAGACTTTGCATCAAATTTAGAAATAGATAGTAAAGTAATTAATAAAAATGAAAAATCTAAGAAGGTACAGGCTAAAGTAGGCTTACAAGATGCAATTATAAAAGGGTTAAAAGAAGAAGCGAATATAATTTCCAAAAGACTATTGGAAGAAAAAAAGCCTTTGGAAATAATTAATGAGGAAATAGTTCCGGCATTGGATATTGTAGGTATTGGCTTTGAAAATAAAACCCTTTATTTACCACAATTATTAATGAGTGCAGAGGCAGCAAAAGAAGCTTTTGAAAATATAAAAGTATATTTAGAAAAAGCAGGACAAAGGGAAGAGAAAAAATATAGTATTGTCCTAGCAACAGTTAAAGGCGATATTCACGACATAGGGAAAAATATAGTTAAAGTCTTACTAGAAAATTATGGATTTAACATTATTGATTTAGGTAGAGATGTTTCACCTGAAATAATTGTTGAAACAGTAGTAAAAAAAAAGGTGAAACTTGTTGGTCTTGGTGCCTTAATGACAACAACTGTTCCGGCAATGGAAGAAACCATAGAGCTATTAAGAAAAGAGGCACCTTATTGTAAGGTTATGGTAGGAGGAGCAGTATTAACTCCGGAATATGCAAAAATGATAAATGCAGATTTCTATGGAAAAGATGCAATGGAGTCTGTAAGGTATGCAGAAAGTTTAATATAAAACAAAAAAATATTTACAGGGAAGAAAGATAAGGTGACCCTAGAAAGTTGGACTTTTTCCAGAGCTGATTTATTGCTCTGGTTTTTTTATATTATCTTGTAGCTAATTATATTTAATTATTAATTTATTAATGTTTTTCAACTATATTAGAAATAAAAAATAAGTTTTTTTAAAAAATCAATTGTAGTATACTTATATAGTTTGGAGGAATTATGAAAAATAAAATTAAAGATTATATAACAATTGGATCTA
>DUUN01000483.1 GCA_012841535.1 Gallicola sp.
GGATTATGTTATGTTTTCATAAGTTTAAGTTTAAAGGTTTTGAAAATGAAATAGCGGCTCAAGCTTCTTAGCTTGAACCGCAAATATTATTATTTTCTTCATCAACACTATTTGACAAAGAGCCTATTTAAATATCTAAACCTTTAGTTTGTAATCTCCTGAAAAAATATATCTGCCTGATTTTTATCTAGATTATATAATAAAATATAATCTAGAATATGTGAGTAGGTGTCCTTACCAAGTAATTTATTGGCAAAGGCCATTGCTGCAATTTCTCCTAAATAAGCAATATTTGACTTTCTAGTATATTTTAAAACACTCCATAATTTTATTTTATAGGTATTTATAAATAAATCAGGTTTCTTATATTCTATATAGTGAAATAACTCATGGGCTAATACAACTCTTTCGATATATTCTTTACTAATTAATATATCTGTTTCACTTTTGAAAAACTCATAAGCTTCTTCCACTGAATTGTTATATATAACTATTTTATTTGGCTCTTCAAAATATCCATAATACCCTGTTTCTGAGCTATGGGTAAAACTAATATCCAAATTCATTTCTTTTACAATCTTAAATATATCTTGATTATTATATTTTTTTAATAATTTATCCCCTTCATCTTCCCCACATTTAACAGATTCAGATATTAAATAGTCAATTTTATTTTTATCTATTTTGTTTTTTATAGGGTCTTGATTTAACAAATATTTATAATAATCATAATCTGATATATTTAATAATTTTGTTATTTCATCTTTCATTTATAGATCATTTCTTGCTGAAATTAATATTATCTCCTCATTTGAAGGTCTTGTTATTAACTCTGAATCCATTACCATATGCATTTGTTCTAGTGATGCCATTCCTTCATAGTCTATAACCTTAGCACCTATACACATATAGAAGTCTGGAGATAATTTAATATCTGACTTATAAACTGACATTTCTTCCCATAGCTTATCTGTTAATGCTCTTACTCCTGCAGCTGTAGTTGCAACAGCATCTCCATCGGATCTTTGTATTTTAACAAAGCCTTTTTTATCTACTACTCTAATTTCCATAGTTTTTTGTTTTTCATATCCTACAACAAAGAAGTGGGAGTTTTTAGCAAGTATTTCAACTTTTGAAACATCAACTTGCATTG
Source organism: Gallicola sp. (assembly GCA_012841535.1). GTDB lineage: Bacteria > Bacillota > Clostridia > Tissierellales > Peptoniphilaceae > Miniphocaeibacter. The sequence goes on from DUUN01000483.1 coordinate 1,154, forward strand.
AATCTGCTGCAATTTTCTTAGCTTCATCATCTTCTATGGATTTTGACAAGTCTTGGGTTTGAATTTCTGTAGAACCTGTTGCTATAGCCCTGACTTTAGAGGTTTGTGAGTCAATTTCTATTTGAATTTCCACACTTTCTGCTGTTGCTCCTGACTTAATAGCCATGTCTGTTGCTTCTCTTCTAATTTCTGCTAAGTCATCTGGTGTAGGATCAGGAATAACCCTTTCTACTACATCTCTTACCATGGCTAAGGCAACTCCTATAGATGAAATAACCTCTGCATTATCTGCAATCTGATAAGGAAGCCCCATTTTGTTTGCTGTAAAAGGTAACAAGGTTAAGGCTCCACCGCCACCACCTACTAGGGTAATTTGTTCTCTTTCTATTTTATATTTTGTTGCTAATTCCTCTATTACATCAATACATGTGTTTGCTGCATCATCAAGTATTGCCTTGGCACAATCTTCAACAGACATATTTAATTCTTCTGCTAAAGCCCCTACTGCAATTAAGCTAGATTCTTTATTTCCAAATGAAAAATCGCCTTCTTTTACAATACCTAGTACTATTGCTGCATCTGTTACTGTTACTGCAACTCTTACACCATTAGCACATTCTATTGCTATATAATCAGATGGGTCATCCTTCATAGGCTCTATTCTTATTACCTTAGGATCTTTTAACTTTTCCGGATCAGTGTAAGTAGCATAAGGTAAATTAGCTATATGGGCAGATCTAGGACCAACTTTTACAATTTTACTTTTACTAGCCCTTACCATAGAGCCACCTGCTACTCCTGAAACATGGACATCTAAAGAGTTAATTAAGGTATTTTGTCCTCCTACTACAGCGTAATCAACCATAGGTCTACCATTTTTAATAACACCTATGTCTGTACTAGTTCCTCCAACTTCAAAGAAAATACCATTTGAAACTCTTAAATACATCAAAGCACCTACTGTTGAAGCTGCTGGCCCAGATAGCATTGTAAGTACTGGTCTTTTTCTCATTTCTTCTATGTCCATAACTCCACCGTCACCTCTCATTATCATAAGTGGAGCTTTAATACCAGCTTTTCTTACTGCTGACTCTGTACTGTCTGCTGTTTCAAACATCTTAGGCAATATTGAAGCATTTATAACCGCTGTTCTAGTTCTTCTTGTAAGTCCATATAATTTACTTATATCAGATGCTGCTGTTACTTCTATTCCTCTTTTTGCACCTAACTTTTTAACTTCTAATTCTTCGTCTATATTGTCTACGCCAAAAGTTTTAGTAGCTACTAATACTTTACAATTTTCTCGTAATAATTCATCTATTGTTTCATTAATCTTTGCTGAATTAATTTCCTTTAAATTTATATATCTGTGTGCAGTTGTTATTTTTCTTTTACCAGAATCATCTAACTGAATATCCTTAATATTACTTTGAATCTTTGATAAGAAACCTGAAACAACTCCTTGTCCCATTGCAATAATTCCGGTTTTTGCAACATCACCTTCTAATAGTGCATTTGTAGCCTGGGTTGTTGAATGTGCTATAAAGGTAACTTCATCTGGTGATATTCCGTTTTCAGTTAAACATTTTTTAAAGGACTCAACTACTCCTGCTGATACTCCTAATTCATCCTCATGTGTTGTTTTTACAGAGCCTATTCCAACTATTTCATAGGTTGAATCATCAATGGCAACAGCTTTTGTATGAGTACCACCAACATCAATACCAACTCTTATTTTTCTATTACTCATTAGATCCTCCTATCTATCCAAAAAAGAAATAAACTAGTACTATATTTATAATAGCTATTATCCAAGCCCAAATAAATCCTGTTTTTAACAAGTCCTTTACAGAGACTTTACTATAGTTTAGGGCCCATAAATTCCATGATTGTGTAGGACAAACAGATAAATTCATAGCTATTGTAGGAACATACATTAAACAGAATAAAAATGGAGTTGAAAAGTTTCCTATTGCACTTAATACTCCTACTGTTGCTGCTCCTGCTCCAAATATAGTTAAAGGTCCTCTAAATAGTCCAAAAGGTGCTATTATAGCAAATACTAAGGCTAAAGTTATAGTGGATTTTGGTAATATTCCACCTAGTATGGCTTCAAAATAAGGTGCTGCTACTCCGGAAATCTTGTTAAACATAGGTAGTATAAACAAGAATCCCAATAAACTTGCAACATCAATTACCCCATCATAGAAAGTTCTGGATATTGTTCTTGACGCTTGACTAAATCCAGTTAATCTCTTACAGAATATTAATCCCCAAAGTGAGCCAACAATAAAGGCTGGTATAGCACTCCAATTCCAAATTATTGCTAATGCTGTAGGAATAATTGGAGTAATCATAGCTATTGTTGGAACATAGTCCTCTTCAACAGTATTAACCGCTCTTGCTGCCCACGCTCTTCTTCTCTTCTTCTTAGTTTTTAAATTGAAAACCAACATAATTGCAATTACTATTAACTGAACTGCCATTGCTGCAAATGCCCATGGAAAATAATTACTATCATATTTCATATCCCCAAATATTCCTTGCATTTGAGTAAAAAGAACTTGGTTTATGTACATACCACTACCAACACTCATTAAATAACTTGTAACTGCTACTGGTTTTGGAACTCCTAATGACATTAGAATAGGAAGTACAATAACTCCTATAGCTACAACAGCACCTGCTCCAAATGTTGATGTAAAAATAATTCCTGTTACTACTGAAAGTAAAACAGTTGTTATTAAAGGATCATCTCCACCTAGTTCTGTAACAGAACGTATTAATTTTTTTGCAATTCCTGTTTCAATTAAAATTCTTCCAAACCAGCTACCAAATATAACATTTACGGCTGTTGCTCCCCAACTTTCCGGTCCACCTTGTAAAATATCTTTCATAGCTGAAGCTTCGTCTGGATTTGTTGGATTCCACTTTAAGTTTCCCCCTATCATACATAGAGCTATCCATATTACTGCCATTATGAAAAAACCAACCATTAGGTTTCCACCTTTAGCAGCATAATAAATAAGTCCAAAGTATGATATTAACAATAAAATACCTATAAAAATATCCATAAACTCCTCCTTTTATGTATTAAAACTATATTTCTATAGTTTTTTAACCTCTTCCCATACTGAATCGTCTACATGTACCCCTTCAGTTAACGCTTTCTTTCTTCTTGCAAGAACGCCTTCACCTGGATATGTTATTTCTCTATTTGGGTCAATTCTTTCTGCATTTTTAACTTGATTAATTAATCCTTCCGCTATTTTTTCAGTTTCTTCTTTTGTAGCAAAAACATATGGATCTATTGCAATAAAGACTTGAGAACAACCTGTACAGCTGCCTTTACCTTCTTTGTCCATATCTGCTGCTGTTCTTCCCTTACTTAGCATACTAGCCATTAAGTCTAAGGCAATGGCAAAACCTGAACCTTTCCAATATCCAATTGGTAAAATTCTTAAAGATTCCTCTATATCTCCTGGTACAGATGTTAAATTACCATCTTTATCAAACCCACCTGGGTAAGGAAGCTCTTTACCTGCTAATCTTGTAACTTCTAATTTCCCATAGGAATATTGACTAATTGCCATATCTAATACAAATGGTTTGTCCTTATATGGAACTGCAATACAAATCGGATTATTTCCTATAGTTGGTTTCTTACTTCCCCATACAGGCATTGAAGATTCTGTATTGGTCCAATTTATTCCAATAAATCCCTCTTCTACAGTATCCCAAGCATATGTACCACCTCTCATCCAGTGAGTAGTATTACTTAAGGTCACCAGTCCTAAACCATGTTCTTTTGCTAATTCCACAGCTCTTTTAGATGCTTTTTTAGCATTTACAATTCCAATTCCTAAACCACCATCATAATGCTCCATAAAGCCCTTAGCCTTAACTAGTTCCATTTCAGAATTCAAGTCAACCCATCCCTTGTTAACATAATCTACAAATCTTGGAACCCTATTAAGTCCATGGGACTCTACACCATCTCTACTTGATTGTGCATGTACTTCAGCACAAATCTCCGCCTGTTCTTCTGTTAACCCGGCATTTAGCAAAGCTTTTTTAATTACCGATTTTAACTCTTCAAATTGAACAAACATACTTACCTCCTTTTTAGAAATTATTTATTTTTACTAATTTTATCCATTTTTTCAATAGCTTCCCAAAGACCAGTTAAATACTCTAAACCTAAGGCTCTGTCGTATAAACCATAGCCAGGTCTACCTTCTTCATCCCAAATCATTCTTCCATGGTCTGGACGAATATATCCATTAAAGCCAGTATCATAAAAAGCCTTCATAATTTCAAACATATCTAAGTCACCATCTGGTGAAAAATGTGCCGATTCCCTAAATTTCCTATATCCTAAATATTTAACATTTCTTACATGGGCACAAGCAATTTTGTTTTTCTCTCCAAAAAATCTTATAATTTCAGGCATATTGTTGTCTGGATTAGATCCTAGTGAGCCTGTACATAAACAAATATTATTTGCAGGACTATCAATTAAATTCATGATTTCTTCAAATTGTTCTTTACTGTGTGCAATTCTAGGTAATCCAAAAATAGGCCATGCCGGATCGTCTGGATGAACAGCCATTTTTATTCCTACTTCTTCACAAACAGGAATTATTTTTTCTAAAAAATATTTATAATTTTCTAGTAATTTTTTTTCATCTACTAATTTATATTTTTCTAGAACTTCATCTAATTCTTTTAATCTGTCAGGCTCCCAACCTGGTAAGGTAAATCCCTTTGAATCATTTATTGTATTCTCAACTATTTTTTGTGGTGTTAATCCCTTTAATTCCTCTTCATCATAGTATAAGGAGTTTGAGCCATCTTCTGGAATTTCCCGTGCTAAGTCCGTCCTTAACCAATCAAATACAGGCATAAAATTATAAACAATAACCTTTATTCCATATTTAGATAAATTTTTTATTGTTTCTATATAATTTTCAATATATTTTTCTCTAGTTGGTAATCCTAGCTTAATATCTTCATGAACATTAACACTTTCTATTACCTCTACTTCTAAACCATGTTTATTAACATAATCTACATATTCCTTAATTCTTTCTTCCGACCATATTTCACCAGCTGGAATGTCGTCTAACATACCCATAATACCTGTACAATTAGGAATTTGTTTAATATATTTTAGTGGTATGGAGTCAGTATTTTTACCAAACCATCTAAATGTCATCTTCATAATACACCTCTATAATAAATATTTTTCTAATGTTCTTCTAACAGCTCCTATACTTGATGATAGTTCTTTTAAATAATTAATAACTTTATCTGACAATCCTATTTCTACCAAATCAACTCCAAATATTTTTTCATTACTTAAAAGTTTATTTAATTCACTATAATCAGGTTTAAACTCTTCTAGGCTTATACCTACCAAATATTTAGTTAACTCATCCAATAATGGATCAGGACTTAATTCAAATGTTTCTCCTTTATCATCTACTGATAACAAGTATCTTAACCAACCTGCAATAGCTAGTGGTATAAATTGTAAATCGGTAACATTTAAATCTTCATTTTCTAAATATGACTTAATTGTTTCTCCAAATCTAATTCCCACTTTTTGTGATGTATCTGTTGCAATTCTTTGAGGGGAGTCAGGCAAAAATCTATTAGGGAGTCTTTCCTCCAGCACCTCATTTATAAACTCCTTAGGTTCTAATATAGAAGGAGCATTAACCACTGGTAATGATTCCTCATATCCTATTTTTTTTATAAGTTTAACTAATTCTCTATCATTCATTTCATCTGCAATCAAACTATATCCTAAAAGACAACCATATACAGCCAAGGTTGTATGCAAAGGATTCAAGCAAGCAGTTACCTTCATTTTTTCACTTTTATCAACATTTTCTCTAGTAGTTACATATATACCTACCTCTTCAAAAGAAGGTCTACCATTAGTAAAAGCATCCTCAATTACTAGATATCCTGCTTTTTCAGAATTTACAAATGGTGCAATATGTGTACCATCAGTTGTTATAATAGGCCTAATATCTTCAAATCCATCATTCATTAATTCAGTAGCTATAATTTCAGATGGTCTAGGAGTTATTTTATCAATCATAGTTATAGGAAAACTAATCAATTTATCATTTTTTATATAATCAATAAATTCTTCTTCTAAAAAATTATTCTCTATCCATTTTTTTGCAATAGTTATTATAGAATTCTTTAGCAGATCCCCATTATTAGAACAATTATCCATACTTATTAGAGTCAAAGGTAATTTATTTGATTTATATCTCTCATATAATAATCTAGTAATCTTAGATATTAAATGTTTCGATTCCACAGGATCATTATTAATATCTTTTTTTACTATTGGCAAAAACTCTCCAGATGTTCCATATAAATTATATCCCTTTTCTGTTACCGTAAAAGTAACTATTTGTAACAATTCATTTTTAAATATTTTTTTTAAAATATCGTACTCTAAATTATTACTATAATCTATTGCTTTTGTAATGCTTCCTATTATTTCTTTAGAAAAAATACCATCTTTCGATAACACAACAGATATTGTTAAATTATTATAAGGTTTATATACTCTTTCTATAGTTTCGCTATTTAGTGTATCTACAGCAATTATGCCGGTATTTTCCAATCCTTTTTCTATTAAATCCTGCTGTATTTTTCCTAAATATGCTCTAAAAATATTTCCTGCACCAAAATGTAACCATTTACAATTTTCTTCGGTGTTTTCTTGTAATTTTTTTACATCATAATTAGGTATTTTTATATTAATTTTTTCCAACTCTTGTTTTTTTTCAAGTAACTCTAAATTTAATTTCATAATTTATTCCTTTTTCTTTTTAATTAAATCTATATAAAAATTTTCTTTTAGCAATGAATTATCTTTTTTTTCATACTCCTCATCAGAATATATTAATTCCGGATAGTTATCTCTTAACCAAAATTTTTCTTCTACAAGTTCAGAAATATGTAAATCTAAAAGTTTTATTAATGAATCCGTATCTTTACTTTTAATATATTCAACCATTTTTTTATGTTGTTCTACTAAATCCTTTAAATGATTATCTCCCAAAGAAATTAATGCTAACAATCTCATTCTTCTATAATGAGCCTGGTTCTCCAATATAATTTCCCATATAAATCCTCGTCCTGTTATTTCAAATAAAACCTCATGAAAAGCATCATCATATTCCAAAAAAGCAATATAATTTTTTTCTTTTATTGCTAATTCCTGTAATTTTATATTATTTTCAAATTTTAACAACTCAATTAGTGAGTAATTTTTACTTCCATAGTCAATAGCCATTTTGTATTCAATACAATGTCTCAAATATCTTTCATCTTCCATCTTTTTAAAATTAATTTGAGTTATTCTAATTCCTACCTGAGGAATACTTTCTACCAAACCTTCCTCTTCTAATCTAATAATAGCATCTCTAACAGGTGATCTACTTATGTTCATTGAATTACAAATATCTTTAATACTAATTATCTTTCCTGGCTTAATATTTAAATTCATTATTTTTGAGTGTAATTCTAAATAAACTTTATCGCTTATCATATTCTTTTTTTTCATAAGTCCTCCAGTTCAACATAAATGATTTATTATATTATATAAAATATAAATTTCTACTAAATAATAAAAAACAATATTCCAAATACTCTCATACAGTTTCTATTAATAGAATAACCTATATTTTCATTTAATACTTTATATTTATAATTAATCAATCACTTTTCTTAATTTAA